>RECX01000353.1 GCA_007693825.1 Balneolaceae bacterium | reverse complement strand
AGCGTGCCGACCTGGACCGGATAGGAGAGCATGCTGGATACGTTCTCGGTCCGCGCTTTGGCCAGCAAATCCTTGCGCAGGATGACGATGGTGAGTCCGGCCGGACCCGCATTCTTCTGCGCCCCGGAGTACAGCACACCGTACCGGTTGATATCCAGCGGGCGCGACAGGAAATCCGATGAAGCGTCACAGGCCAGCGGCAGTCCATCCGATGCCGGCTCCTTGCGGAACTGCGTGCCGAAAATCGTATTGTTGGATGTGAAATGCACATACTCACCCTTGCCGGAAAATTTCAACTCCTCGTCCCGCGGCACCCGGCTGAAATTGGTGGCCTCCGAGGTGAAGGCAACATGCACATCCCCGAACACCTTCGCCTCCTTGATCGCTTTTTTGGACCAGGTGCCGGTGTTGATGTAGTCGGCGGTCTTGCCGTAGTTGAAATTATAGGGCACCATCGCAAACTGCAGGCTCGCACCGCCCTGGTAGAACAGGATCTCGAAATCATCGGACAGGCCAAGCAGACGGCTCAGCCGTTCGCGCGCCTGGCGGTCCACTTCGGTGTATTCGGGGCCGCGGTGGCTCATCTCAATAATGGATGATCCGGCTCCGCGGTAATCCACCAGTTCTTCCCGGGCTTTCTGCAATACTTCCAGCGGCAACACAGCCGGACCGGCACTGAAATTGTGGGCTCTCTTCGTACTCATGGCAATATCGGATTAGGTGAAAAGGAACGTGAATGGGTAATGGTTCGGCGCGGACCGGCCGGCTCACGGGCTTTCTGCATGCAGCCCCGCGCCGGCGGACCGGTAATTCAATTCAATACATCAATACATCAATTCAATACTTCAATTTAAAACGTGTGCACCAGTAAATTTAAAACGTGTGCACCAGCAGGCCCGACCGCAGCTTGGGCTCAAACCACGTCGATTTCGGCGGCATGAGCTGGTCATTGTCCGACACCGCCATCAGCTCCCCGATGCTGGTGGGATACATGCTGACGGCCAGCTGCGCCTTGCCGCTGTCCACCAGCCGCTCCAGCTCTTCGGTGCCGCGGATGCCCCCCACAAAACCGATGTTTGGATCCGTGCGCTGGTTTTCGATGCCCAGCAGCGGCAGCAGCAGGTGACGGTGCAGCCGCGAAACATCCAGCTGCTCCACCACGTCGCTGGAGGTGCTTTCGGGAAGGTCGATCCCGTACCACCGTCCCGCCATGTACAGGCTGACCTTTCCGGGGGATTGGGGAACCGGGTGGACGTCCGGTCGCAGCTCGAACGCGGCCCCCAGCTTCTCGGGGAAACCCTCCGGAACCACCTTCACGATACGGTTGTAGGCCAGGATGCGCATCTCGTCCATCGGGATGATCACGGCCGGAAAGAACTCGAACTCATCGTCGCCGTAATCGCCCTCGCGCAGCTTTTCGGCCACGCGTGAGGCGCTTTTGCAGCGATGGTGCCCGTCGGCCACATACAGTTTTTCCACGTCACGGAACGCATCCACAAAAGCCCCGGGTTCCTCCACTTTCCAGACCCGGTGGATCACGCCGTCGCTGGCGGTGAAGGAGTAGACCGGATCGGATGCGGAAAGCGTCCGGTTGGTCAGCCCGGTGATGGCCCCGGTTGATTTGAACGTGAGCATCACCGGTTCGGCGTGCGCCCGCTGGGTCAGAATGTGCCGGGTACGGTCATCTTCCTTGTCCGGCCGGGTCAGTTCATGCTTGAGGATGCGGTTCTCGTCGTAGTCGCGCACCGAGACACAGGCGAAAAGGCCGGTCTGCGTGTGCGTGCCCATCTGCTGCTGGTACAGGTAGAGCCCCGGTTGTTCATCCTGGACAAGGATCCCGTTGTCCTGCATCATCTTAAGGTTGGATGCGCCCGTGTGGTACACGGCGTTGGAGTACAGATCGACATCCTCCGGCAGATCGATTTCGGGGCGGATCACATGCAGGAAACTGTCCGGCCGGCCCTCAGCGAGGATGCGCGCTTCATCGGTGTCAATAACATCGTACGGTACACAGGCGATCTGCTCCACAAGTTCGGGCCTCGGACGCCAGGCTTTGAAAGGATGAATATCAATCATGAGAAAAGAGAAGAAAATATTTGATGCTTTCAGGTGTTGGTCTTAAAATACAAAATTGGCGGTCAATGTGAAGCCGGTTGATGCCGCCGCACAGTACTTTTGAGTTCCATTATTATCGATACAAAACGGGAGTAACTACATGTCAGAAAACAACGAGAAAACGGTCAGTCCGGAGCAGCAGGATCAGATCCTGTTCATGATGCTCGTGCAGCAGCATCAGCAGATCGCCCAGATGGGGCTCGGTGAGCTGGAAAATCCGGCCACAGGCAAGAAAGAGAAGGACCTCAAGGCGGTCAAGTACGCCATCGACACCCTGACCATGCTGGAAAAGTTCACCTCCGGAAACCTGTCAAAGGAAATGTCCGGCTACCTCACCGAAACCCTCAAATCGCTGCGGCTGAAATATGTCGATGCCAATCAAGCCTGACAGCCCCGGCGGAAAGCGCAAACGGATATCGGCCGGTGGAGGTGTCATCATCCGGTTGCAGGGTGGACGGCGTGAGGTGCTGCTGATCCTGCGCCGTGGCCTGTGGGACCTGCCAAAGGGCAAGATTGAGGCGAACGAATCCCCCGAAGAGGGTGCCCTGCGCGAGGTGGAAGAGGAGACCGGATGCGGCGGCCTCAGCATAACCGGACCGCTCGGAACCACAATGCATGACTATGAGGAACACGGAGAGCAGGTAACCAAAAAGACCTGGTGGTATGCCATGGAATCGGGAAGGCCGGACCTGAAGCCTCAGCTGGAGGAAGAGATTGAAGCCCTGGAGTGGACGGACCTCGCCGGAGCTTCTGAAAAAGTGGCTTTTGAAAATCTGAGGGACGTACTTCACCGGCTGCAGGAACTGCTGAAATAGCACTCCCATTTACAGCGGATCAGTTCTGCAGACGGAACATGATCGGGAGCTGGAACTGAACCCGCACGGGACGTCCGCGCTGGCGGCCGGGACTCCATTCAACCGACTGAATAGCGGCTATTGCCGCTTCGTCACAACCGCCGCCGATCCCGCGTACGACTACGGGATCGCGCACCTGGCCGGTCTCGTCCACAATGAACTGAATGATGACCCGTCCTTCGATTCCGGCCCTGCGGGCAGCATCGGGATAGCGGATGTTCTGGTAGATGGCTGCCATTCCCCCGGCAGGCTCGGGCATGTCCTCAACAACCTGGAAGATTTCAGGCTCTTCATCTTCCTCTTCAATATCAGGCGGAGGGGGAGGAGGCAGGTCAAGAGGTGCGTCAAGGTCCAGATCCGTGTCCAGATCGAAGAACATATCCTCGACGATTTCATCATCCGGAACCGGCTCCGGCTGAGGTGGACGGGGCGGGGGCGGAGGAGTAAGCTCCTGCTCGGTCTGAATGATCTCCTCCATTTCGATGATCTCCTGTTCCATCTCAACAATATCAAAATTGCCGGTAAAATTCAGGTTCATCTTGAAGACGAGAATGAAAGCAAGCAGGGTAAGGATCAACCCGACCTGGATGTTGATGATGTAAACTCTGCGAAGATCAGCTGCCGGTTTTTTTCTTTCTAATGCAGACATATTAGCTTTTGCTGTATAGCGGGTATTTTTTGCAAGATAAAATAAAAGCAAAAAGTTCATTTAATGCAAATGCCCTGCTTCCTGAATCTTGCTCTTAATTGCTGTATCTTAATTAACTAATCAAGGTGAAACTTTATTTTCCCCTTTTCAGATAATTTCGCACGGGGTGAAGTACCAGAAAAGCAGTAAAGCATCCCAGCGAGTTTGCCGCGATATCCCCCCAGCTTGCCGCTCTTCCCATGGGCATGAGATATTGGAGCCCTTCAATGGCGGCCCCGAAGAGAATACCGGCCATCATCAGCAGGAAAAGGTTGATGTTCACTTTTTCCTTGTAAACGATCATGTAGAGACCGAGAAAAAAAGTCCACCCGCCAAACATTCCGAAATGTCCGATTTTGTCGTAGGAAAAAAGCCGGGTGCTCGGCAGAGCGTCGCCCGGGAGCAGCGTGAGCAGCAGCATCAGTACCGTCCAGAGGATGAAAACAGGTGGTATGGCAGACCGGATGATCCGATAGCGCGTAAGTATGTCAGTCATGTCAGATCGGAAGGTTCCGGAAATGCTTTTCCGGCTGATGTAACTTCGTTGATTTTGTTGTAACCGTACAACAGGGCATGTTCACAGCTCTCAAGCGGCATCCCCGTTCTGGACAGAAACGCAGCAAGGTGGCCCGCAAGTGTGTCACCGAATCCGGCTCTTGAAAAAACAGTGGTTTCGTAGGGCGTGACCAGAGCCTGCTTATCGGCCGGGGAATGCACAAAGGTTGGATTGCCTTTTGAAAGCACTACGCATCCCAGCCGCTCCGAAAGCGCTGCGGCATTCATCAGGCGCTCATGGTCGCTGCCGGCTGCATGTCCCGTCAGCATGGCCAGCTCTCCGGGATGGGGCGTGAGGACCACCTGCTCCGGGTGCTTTTTCCCTGAAATGATCTGTCCGTATTCCGGAAGGCAATGCAACGCATCCGCATCTATGATCATGGGACTGGCGCACTCTGCTACAACCCTTCGCACAAACGCCGCCGTCTGCTCCTCCCGTCCGATGCCCGGACCGATGACAACAACCCCCTCTTTCTCATCCAGCCAGCGCAATACCGGTTCCGCATCTTCTTCTGTGAAAAAATCCGATTCAAAATCCCCGATGGGCTTTTTGATGAGCTGTGGCGCCTGCGAATCCATCGCAATGGACCAGGCGGCCGGATAGATCAGGGTCACCGCGCCCATGCCAAGCGACCATGCGGCCCTGGCTGCATACAGCGGCGCACCGGTTAGCCCCGGGGAACCACCGATCACATGCACGACCCCGTTGTTGTATTTGTGCTTCCGGACCCGCGTGGGCCTTCCACCCGGACCCGCAATTGACCGGCTTCCCGGCTGCAGCGCCCGCTCCGGCTGCAGCGACATATCAACAAGCCGCATCCGGATCGGTTCCTTGTATACGGGTGGAAAAGGGAGCCGCACCATCACCCGCTCGCCGCTGTAAACCGGTCCGTCACCGAGATAGCATCCAAGCTTCCGGATACCAAACTGGATGGTTTTATCCGCCTGCACAGCGCATCCAAGCACCTCTCCGGTCTCACTGTGGATGCCGGACGGAATGTCCAGGGCAATGACCGGCTTTCCCGACCGGTTGATTTTTTCGATACTGCCGGCAACCGGCGGACCGATCTCCCGCTCCAGGCCGGTTCCGAAAATCCCGTCCACCACCAGGTCAAAGGAATCCGGCGCCGGCCACTTCTGATGGACCGGAACCTCCGTCTCAATCATCTTTGAAAGCCTCATGAGACGATCGAAATTGCGCTGTGCGTCAGGTGAGAGGCCGTTAGTACCCATCAAGGGAAAAAGCGATACATGGTAGCCGTAACTCATCAAAATGCGCGCGATCACGAACGCATCCCCCGCATTGTTGCCTTTTCCGCAAACAAACAGAACGTGCAAGGGGGCGCGCTGCGCCGTACTGCCCCCGCCGGAAAGGGGATAGTCGGCCATCATCAAGTCCGCAGCCCGGTTGCCCGCAATTTCCATGAGCGTTTCACCCGGAATGCCGAACGATTCGATGGTCTGCCGGTCCGCTTCACGGCTCTGTTCGGTGGTTGCCAGCAGAAGATCCTGATTCTTTGTCGCAGTGTTCATCTTGATCCGGTTTGGTCAGTGTGTCTGTTTCAGCGCAACTGTTAAGGTAACGGATGGAAACGGCTGATGATACATCTGCACCGGTGCGGCCGCATTACAGCCCCGAAAATACCGGCATGTTCAGCA
>RECX01000308.1 GCA_007693825.1 Balneolaceae bacterium | reverse complement strand
GCAGGAACCGGCGGGTTTCGGTCACCTTGTTGTTGTCGAACCGCACGCGGTAGAAGTAGACCCCTGTAGCCAGACGTGAGGCCGGAAGCACGCGGCGGCCCAGTACGTCGAAGATCTCCACGAGCGGCGTCTCGGGTTCGTTGCCCGGCGTGGTGTACTCCAGGGTGATGCGGTCGGTGCTGCTGACCGGGTTGGGATAGATGCTTCCGACCCAGTATTCAGAGGCGATGGTGCCCGGCTCGTCGATGCTAACTTCCACGGCCAGGGTGGTCTCGAAAGAGCCGTCCTCGCCGGTGAACACGCCGGTGAGCAGCTCCGCGCCGGTGCCGGCGTCATAGAAATTGACGCGGGCCCGCAGGACGGGCGATTGCGTGGCGGCGTCGCGGACAATTCCGCGGACAGTGACACCATCGGAGAGCAGCTGCGATGCGGCGCCTGCTGTTGCAACTGAAGTGGAAGAGAAAACGGAAATTGAGGCGTCGGCAGCGGTCGAGGCAGCAGCAAGAGCCGTGACAGAGGCGAAGGCGGAAGTGGATTGATGCCAGCTGCCTGTGCGTGCCTCACCGTATGGAAAATCGGCAATGGCTGGCTCGGATCCGGAAAGAGCGGGGTCGGCGAAAGATTCGGAATGGTTCAGATGAAACGGGGCGGATAAAATGACTGCAATGAATAACAGTCCACTCATCCGTGAAAGGACAGGAATCATACCCATGGTAAAAAATCTCCCTAAAAAATGTTGATGTGGCCGCATTATCAGTGGCCGGCGGGATTATTTCTGCAGGGCTCCTGGCGGGCTGGCGAAGCGGATGGTACAGATAGACAGGAAAAAAGTGTTAGAAGAAAGGAAAACCTAACGACCTAATATATATTAATATAGGTGTATAAGCAAGATATGAAACCACTTTCATGCAAGTCACTGTAAAATAATTTTCTCTATCCTGGAATGCCGTCTGGCAGCGCCGGTTTGGCACCGGCTGCCTCTCGTTAAAACATGCTCGGCAGGAATAAACTCAGCGAGAACATACTCGGCGGAAATATGCTCGGCGGGAACATACTCAGCGGGAATAAGCTCAGCGGGAACATACTCAGCGGGAACATACTCAGCGGGAACATACTCAGCGGGAGAATGCTCACTCGGCTCATTCGGTTTCACCGGGTTTGAAGATCTGGTCGGTTTTCAGGGAGATATCCCGGATGATGCCGTCCAGTTCGTTGGCAGCCCGGATAATCTCCATGAAGATCTCGGCCCTGTCCATCCCGGCAAAATGGTCATCATCCAGCACCGCCACCAGCCCCATCAATCGCACCAGGGGGGCGCGGACCACGTGGGACTGGGTCCAGGCGATTTCACGCAGCGCCTCGTTCTGTTTCTCAAGCGCTTCCAGGTGTGCGCGCCGTTCGGTCACGTCCTGAACGGTGCCTATGGCGCGCAGGGGCCGGCCGTCTTTGTCCATCTCGAACCGCGCATCCTCATGCACCCAGATCGTTTTGTTCTCCTTCAGGACCCGGTACGCGATGGCGTAACCGTCCGTGAACTTATTTTTTGCCTCATGCCAGATGTCCCACACTTTCTGACGGTCATCAGGGTGGATTTTCGCCATCCATTGCTCAAGGGGGATGGGAGCGTTGCACGGTGCGGATTCATCGCCGAACCCCATGATGACGCAGGCCTGCTCCGAAAGCACGATCATGTCGTCGGCCAGCGTGAGCTTCCAGCTGCCGATGTTGGCCACTTTTTGCGCCTGGTTCAGGTCGTAGGTGCGCTCCCGGACGAGCTCTTCCAGGTGGGACTTGTGGTCCTGCAGGTTTTTCCGGGCCCTGCGCAGTTCCAGGTGGGTGCGGATGCGGGCCAGGACTTCCTTCTCCTGGAACGGCTTGCTGACGTAGTCCACCCCGCCTTCGGTGAAAGCCTTGACCTTGCTTTCGGCATCGCCCAGGGCGCTGATGAAGATGACGGGGATGTCGGACAGAGACTCGTCCTGTTTGAGCGTGCGGCACACCTGATACCCGTTCATGTAGGGCATCATCACATCCAGCAGAATCAAATCGGGCGGGTTGCGCAGCGCGGCGCGGATGGCCAGCTCGCCTCTGGGGAACTGCAACACACGGTATCCCGCCGAAACCAGCATCTCCTCGAGCAGTTCGAGGTTTTCTACCGTATCGTCGACGGTCATGATGGTTGCCGCCGGTGTGTCCTGGGGATAGTTCATGGGTTGCTGTCTCCGGTGTCTTCGAACAGATAGTTCATGGGTTGCTGTTTCCGGGGTCTTCGAACAGGGCGAGCAGGGTGTCGTAGTCATAGGCGGCGGCCAGTTCCCGGATGCCGGCCCGGACGGTCGCGAACTCCGGTTCCAGGTTGTCGGCCAGTCGCCGCAGCCCGATCATGTCGCCTTCGAGGATGGCGGAGCGGATCTGGTGGATGGTGCCGGCGGAAAGGCCGGTGATGGCCTGCCGTGTCAGGAGTTTCTTCCCGGCAGCGGTTCGGTGTTCGGCGGGAGGTTCATCGGTATGATAGGGTACGTTCAGCAGGGAGCCGAGCAGGGTCAGCAGCTCATCGGGATCCACGGGCTGGCTGATGTAGCCGTCCAGTCCGCGGGTATCGCGTCCGGTGCGGCGGCTCCGCATGATGCCGGAGGTGAGGCCTATGACCGGGATGTGGTTGCCGGTGTCGGTGGCCCGGATCAGTCCGGTGGCTTTGACGCCGTCCATGACGGGCATGCGCAGGTCCATGAGCACCGCGTCGGGCTTCCATGAATCATGCAGCGCGGCCGCTTCCTCGCCGTTGGGTGCTTCGCGGACCACAAAACCCGCCGGTTCCAGGATGGAACGCAGCAGCTGCCGGTTGGTCTCCCGGTCGTCGGCCACCAGCACTTTCAGCACGCCCGCACCCCTGGCCAGCCGGGTGATGTGTTTCTGTTCGGTATCGGTGACAAGGTCCGTGCCGTCGGTGATGGAAACGGGCAGGGTGAGCCGGAACGTGCTGCCCTTGCCCGGGGTGCTGTCCACTTCGATGGTTCCTTCCAGCAGGTGCGTCAGTTTTTTGGAAATGGCCAGCCCGAGTCCGGTTCCGCCGGCGCGCAGCCCGTCCTTGAGCTGGTAGTATTTGGAGAAAAGCTGCCGGATGTCGGATTTGGCAATGCCCGGACCGGTGTCCTCGATTTCAAAAACAAGCTGAATGCGATCGTTGCGTCCGGGTTTGCCGGGGAAATCCGCGCGCAGCGTGACCGAGCCCTCCCCGGTGACCTTGATGGCGTTGCTGAGCAGATTGACCAGTATCTGCCGCAATTTGGCCTCGTCGGCGTATATGAAATCCGGGAGCCGTGGGTCGATATCGGTCGCGTAGCGCAGTCCCTTGCGTTCGGCACGCGGGACAAACATCCGGAACACGTCGTTAATGAGCGTGCGGATGTGGAAGCGGGCCGGGTTGACGGTTTCAGCACCGGCTTCGATTTTCGAATAATCCAGCGTCTGGTTGACCAGGGTGAGCAGTTGCTCGCTGCTGCTCAGGATGGTGCGGATCTGCTCGGCCTGTCTGTCGTTGAGGGCCTGGTCGCGCTCCATGACCCGCGCAAAGCCGATGATGGCATTGAGCGGAGTGCGGATCTCATGGCTCATGTTGGACAGGAGCGTGCCCTTGGCACGGTTTGCCGCTTCGGCCTCGGAACGGGCGAGGCGGTGCTGTTCGGCTTTCTTGCGGTCGGTGATCTCGAAGATCATGCTGCAGACCCCGGTGATGGCGCCTTTCACGTCCCGCACCGGAAACTTGGTGCTCAGGAAATGGCGCACATCCGTTCCCTCGTTGAATGTTTCCTCGAACTCGATGGTTTCGCCGGTCGCGAGCACGTGGCGGTCGTTCTCCATGAAACCCCTCGCCAGTTCCGGCTCGAACAGGCCGTCGTCCGTGCGGCCAAGCGCATCCTCCCGCCGGATCCCGGTGATCTCCTGCCATTTCCGGTTGACCAGATGGTAGGTGCCGTCCGCGTTTTTGACAGCGATAATGGAGCCGCTGTTGTCGATGAGGTCGGACAGGAACCGCTCGTTTTCCACCAGGGATTTCTGGGTGCGGATGCGGTTCTGCACGTTGACCATCATCTGGGCGAAGATGGTCAGCAGTTTGCGTTCGTTAACGCTGATCTTTTGGAAGGCGCGGACGTAATCCAGCCCCACGAAACCGACGCACTCGGACCGGTCCATCATCGGTACGGCAATCAGGCTTTTGATGCCCTGGGGTTCGAGTACCTGCCGGATGCTGCTGTCCTTCGGCAGGGCAAAAACATTCGGCACATACATCATTTCACCCTTTCGGTGGGTGTCGACCCAGTCCGGAATATGCTCCATGGGGTAATCCTGCAGGTTCGCGATCTGCGGCCCGATGCCCGGGGCGCACCATTCGTGGGTGTTGGTGGATGTGTTGCGGTCGAAATCGTACCTGAAGATGTAGAACCGGTCGGCGCCGGCAAACTGGCCCAGTTCGGCCAGGGACTTGTGGATGGCGGCGTCCACCTCCGACTCGGGGATGCTGATGTAGGTGGCCGAAATCTTCATCAGCAGTTCCTGCAGCCGGGTCTGCAGCATCAGTTCGTTTTCCACCTTTTTCTGGCGGGTGATGTCGCGGCCGGTGGACTGGATCTCCACCACCTTGCCGTCGCCGCCGATAATGGCCGTGTACGTCCATTCCTGCCAGCCGGTGCGGTCTCCGGGCAGGATCACCTCGTGGCTGTAGGTCACGGAGCGGTTGGATGCGCTCAGGCGGGAGAGCGTTTCCCTGACGCTCATATGGCTGTCCCGTGGAATCAGATCGAGGAACCGGGTGCCCACCAGCTCCTCGGCAGTGCGGCCGAAGATGCGGCAGTAGGGTTCGTTGACAAACGTCAGCGTGGTGTCGGGCAGGAAGCGGCACAACAGGTCTTCCTGGGTCTCCAGGATGGAGCGCAGGAACCGCTCGCTCCGCCTCAGCTTTTCCAGCTCTTCGCGGTGCCGATCTTCAGGCGGCGAACCGGTGGGATTGTCGGCGGAGTGTTCAGCCATGGGGACAGGGGGTGGAAAACAGCTTTTGCTGTTTCGTTTTCAGGTAATATTCGGGAAAGCGAGTGCCTGCCGTAATGCTGGCTGGGATTTTTCCCCGGCAAGCTTCCGCAGGCGGTATGCCATGTCTGCAAAAAAATCCTGTAAAATATAGGATATGCGGCATCATTGTTCAAAAGACTAATATGCCATTACCAGTAGGTTAACGTAACGTGGATGGTGGTGTCGGTGCGCAGTTCGAACAGGCGGTCCTTGAATGACGGTTCGCCGAACCGGCTGCGCGGGTTGTTGGAGAAACCGTAGCCCTCGGAGGGGATGCCGAAAAAATTGGTGTCCAGCGTATCGTTGCTGTTTTCATCGTGGAAGAGGCGGACGGCCCTGGGTCCGGGCGCCAGGCTGTCGAACCGCACGGTGACGGTAGTGCCGGTGACCGGATGAGTCCCGCCGGCAAACGCCCCGCCCGTGGAGTCAGACAGCTCAATGATCAGATTCCCCTTGACAGCGCGGAACTCCCCTGTGACAACTTTCAGGGTGATCCCGGATGGACTGTCCGGGTCATCTTGCGGCCGTGCTGCATGGCAATCCGGTGCTGCGATGAACAGCAGGAAAAGGCACAAGAGAAGCAGAAAAGGGCGGAAGGGCAGCTGAATAGGCCGGGAATTCAGCACTAAGGCCGGTTGGTATCTCATTTCTGGACAGATTGGTAGAAAATGTGTGCGCTGCAAAATTATTTTTTTCGGTTCACAGCAAGGTAACAATTAAGCAGGATAATAATTGTGTAAAAACCGTAACATGACTCTCACCGGCACAGCGCCATTGACCGGGACAGGGCCTTCACCGGCACAGCGCCATTG
>RECX01000242.1 GCA_007693825.1 Balneolaceae bacterium | reverse complement strand
CCAGGTAGTAGAAGCCCCGCCGCAGGAATTTCTCCAGGGTCAGCTCCACGCCGCGGTTGGCGCCGGTGCCGGTGTTTTCCATGTTGTCGTAGACGATGTAGGAGAACCCGCCGCCCTGGCTGAGCATGGAGAATTCGGGGCGCCGCCAGGCTACAGGGATGTTGTAGAGCCGCTGGTAGTAGACCTCGAATTTGAGCCGGTGCTGCTCGCCGAGGAGCCGGTCGTATCCCGCCACCAGGTGCATACTGCGTGAAAAATCGAGGTCGCGGTTGGTGCGTTCGTAAGCCTGGCTGAGGCTGTCGTAGCGTTGCGAGAAGTAGATGGAGCGCATCTGCGTCTGGCTATGCAGGCCGGCGCCGAAGCTGAGCGACTGTCCGGGCGCCACTTCCCACTTCATGCCGAAACGCGGTTCCAGCGCCCCGGTGCCGTTGAGGAACAGGCGCGTGGCATGGAGTCCGGCCGTCATGGAAAGCCGGTCGGTGAACCGGTGCTGCCACTCCGCGAAGAGCTTGCCCTGGCTGAGCTTGCCGCTGTTGTTGAGGTAGTAGCGGTACTCGCCGCTGGACTCATCCAGTTCCTGTCCCACATACTGGACGTCAAAGATGTCGAACACCGCGCCGGCGTTCAGGAAGTTGCGCGCATTGAACCGCTGGGAGTAGCGGGTGGATGCGGTGTATTTCACTTCCTGATGTGTTTCGTCGATTTTCAGCTCGTCGAAGCTGTAGCTGAGGTCGTAGATTTCGGCCGCGCCGCGGATGCCGGTGACGGCCAGGGTATTGGTGACGCGCACATCGTTGCTGAAATAGTGGATGTGGCTGGCCCCCAGCACGCCCATGCGGTTGCGGTAGTACAGATCGGTGCCGGAAAAGCCGTACTGGGCGTCATCGTCCTGGCTGTCGAGCATGGCGATGCGGTTGTCGCCGCCCAGGCCGAAGACGGATACGCTGCCGCGCTGCATCGGGAAGTGGAGTTTCATGGATACGTCCCTGTACTCCGGGATGGCCGCGCCGGTTCCGAAGTCCATCCCCAGGGCGTGCAGCACTTCCAGGGTGCTGTAGCGGGCGTTGACCAGGTACGATGCCCGGTGGCTGCCGGTGAACGGTCCTTCTGCGCCCAACTCGAAGCCGTTGAAGCCGACCTGGCCTGTCCACTCGCGCACCTGGTTGTTGCCGTTGCGCATGCGCAGGTCGAACACCCCGGCCAGGGCGTTGCCGAACTCCGCCGGGAAGGCTCCGGTGTAGAAGTCGGAGTTGGCCAGATGGTTGTTGTTGATCATGCTGATGGGGCCGCCGGTCGATCCCATGGAGCCGAAGTGGTTGGGATTGGGGATTTCCACGCCCTCGAGCCGCCAGAGCAGGCCCTGCGGCGAGTTGCCGCGGATGACGATGTCGTTGCGCTGGTCGGTGACCGACGACACCCCGGCGAAGTTGGCGGCCATGCGTGAGGGGTCGCCCAGGCTGCCGGCGTAGCGTTCGGTTTCATCGATGGTGAACGAGCGGGCGCTGACCATGGCCATTTCGTTGCCGGGGCGGTCCTTGCGGACCTCCGGACGCACCACTAGTCCCTCCATGCTGTAGACCAGCTCTTCGAGGCGGGCTTCCACCACGAGTTCGCGTCCAGAGACGAGCAGCAGGTTGCGCAGTACAACCGGCTCGTAGCCGACCATGCTCACCTTGACGTCGATCCGTCCCAGCGGCAGGCCCTCGACGCGAAATTCGCCGTCGGCGTCGGCCGCGGCGCCCCTCAGCGGATCGGTATCCAGGACCACCACGGTGGCCCCGGGCAGGGGCAGTCCGGTGTAGGCGTCGAGCACCCGTCCACGGAACGTCTGCACGGCCTTGGTAGATTCGGGCTCACTTTCCTTCAGGGATGATTTTCCCATATCGGGGGAGTCACGCTGATCATTCACAAAGAGCGTTTCAGTAGCAGCATCCGCAATTTGACCATGGCCGGCGGTATCGGTGCCGATGACAGGGTCACCCTCCGGATGATGGGCGGTCAGGTTTGTTGCCCAAAAAAACAGAACCGTGAAAAATAATAGTTTCAACTGATTCCCTTCCACATTTTTCCTTGTTCAAAAATTCAGAATGCAACGTGTCAAATAATATCACGTTGCACTCTGGTATGATACGAATAATGTGGCGGATGGTTGCAGAGGTTGAATAAGACCGGTCACATTCAATACCGGACACATTCCAAAAAAAATCTAATATTCCTCGTTAGTCCCTGACGCAACGAACAGAAAGACCACCACGATGAAGACGGCTGGATCTGCGCACATCACTGTAATCGAAATCCACCTCGCGATACCAGGCGCGGAATGCATCGCGAGTAGAACTCCACCAGTCAGCTGCAAAGCCAATGTCGAAGAAATCACCATGGGGGCTGCGGATTCCGGCCGGTAAAGCTGAAAAACCACTTTCATTGGTGGCTCCGGTGTTTGGAATTGCCCATCGCGGATGTGAGGCCGGTTGAGTGCGGGTTGATTTTAGTTTCCCACCCTCATCAGTTCCCCTCCAACTGGTTTCATCTGCTTGTTCTTGTGTCATCCCTAAATACATTTCGAGTTCTTTCCATTCAGCATCACTCGGAACGTGCCAACCCGATGGGCATAAACCACGTTCATCATCTACCGCATACCAGTTATAAAGAGCACCGTATGCTTCGACCATTTCTTCATCTGAGGCGATTCCACCAACTTTGTCGTGCGGATAAATGGCATACGTACCGGTTGTGGTGTCGGACCATTCTTCATTACTAAGGCCGGTGGGTATAGCATCGCCATTGCGGTATCTCGACACTCTCAAATTTTCTGCCATCCACCATTGGTCGCCGATCTTTACCGTTTGGTACACATTTCCGTCGATGTCGGTGACAGTGCCGGTATCGTAGTCATTATCGTCTTCAAAGCATATACCTTTTAGCAATTCCCTTCTCTCTTCTGCGTCGCCTTCATATATATCAGAATAGGCGTAGTAGCACAGTATTTCAAGATCAGTCAGGTTGCCTTCATCGAACGCAATAAGTGTTTCTTCTATGTTTTGCTGGACAACAGCATACCCTCCATCCATGGTAAGATCAAACCGATCAGTTCCTTCACCGCCGGTAATACCGTCGCCGTTAAGGTCAAAGCGAGAGTAGTCAAGGGTACCGGCTTTTAATGTATCTAGATAGATCTCAAGAAATTCTTCTATATCGTCATGATCGAAAGTACCATTACCATTTACATCGAGCAATGCGCGCCTGGCGTCGGATCCACCCGCCAAAAGAACCGCGGCGTAGGCATCGGCAACGGGTTGAGGTACTACTTCATGACACGTTTCGCCCGGTGGTGCCACAGTATTTGTGGCTCTTTCTTCGGCCGTACTTCGGACAATATCCATTACTTGAGATACCGATAAACTCGGATTCACTGCCCAGACATAAGCCGCAATCCCCGCTGCCTGAGGTGTTGCCATTGACGTACCAGACATATTTGAAGCAAAAGGATCTGAAAGCTCCTGTCCCGACCCAAATCCACCAAAAGACCACACCTCTGTGCCCATCGCAGATAAATTTCCACCCATAATTGAACGATTGCTTGCGCATCCCGGCACCGGGCGTTGCTGAAGCTCATCCGTATCATTATGCTGTGTATTAACGCGATTTTCAACGACAAATGTATTTGTCAATTTCGGCACATCATGCCCATCCATTGTCATATCTCCCAGCACAGCATAGGCAAATATGCTGTTATCCCGCGCAGCCCAGCTTACGATATTGCCACCTACAATCCGGTTATTACCTGTAGAGGTGAAATGAATGAATCTGTCCTCTAACCCAAGACCATCCAAAAATAAAAACCGCATTCCTCTTACCCGTATTATCCAGCTCAGAGCCTGCGGTGCCTGATCGTTTAAACTCCTGCTGTTTAGACTGGTATTTACTACAATGCGTGCATTGGAATCGTCTGAGAGAATATGCCCGATCGTAGAAATTATCTCATTCATCCTTCTCGGCCAGGTATGCAAAGTAGTATCGGCCAGATCCACGGTATACACATTGAGCCGCTCAGGGAATATTCCGGTAACATCGTTCGCGTTATTATCTAAAGTTTCAACATTGTCAAACATTCCGCTGATAATACCGAGAACGTGGTACCCGTGTGAATTTACATTGCCTGTGGCATAATCGATGTTAAGAACGTTGGCATTGTATCCCGCACCGGGAGGTCCGTCGCCAAAGAAATCGGCAACTACAACCCATGGACGTGTTTTTATCTCTGTTATGGCATCCCTTAGATTCCACGCGGCGTGTGCCCGTGCCGCAAGATGATGATCGATTCGTTCCATCAAGGTGTTATGACCCGGTATTTGTTGTATCTCCCCCTGCCGATAACTATCGTATAGAGGTTCCGGATCTTCCACAATGACCGACTTATTCGCAAGCAACACGATTGGCTCATTTTCAATAGCTGCAACCAGTTGATTGAGTGACGCAACATCGCCGGGATCAGGGACTCTGATGATAAATACCGTATTATCCTGAAGCATGCTCACTATTTGTGCGTCATATTTCTCAAGCAGACTGTTTACCTCGGCGATGGTTGCATCCGGATTTGTGACAACCTCGATTTCCGTCCGGAGTACCCGTCCGTCATTAAGCAAATCAGGATCCACACTAATTGCTTCCCCGGGATATACAATCGGAATATGTAAATCATAGGATGCATCTATAGCAGGTGCATCCGGTGCGCCCTCCAGCTTTACACCGGCTTCCTCAAAGGTAAGAACTACCGTCGTATCAACCGACGGAATCTCGACTTTGTGCGCCAGCGCAACGCCCTCCCCGATATCGCCGGATGCACTGTAGACCCCCGATTTCAGGGTTAGGGTCTGCGGCGTGGTTATGGAGGTGTGGAAGTCGCCGAATGTGATCTCCAGCTGCCTGGGAGCCGGGGCGCCTTCCCCGTCAGTGACCACGAACTCCACCAGATTGTTGCGCGAGAGCGGGACCGGCACGCTTCGGCCTGGCGGAATGGCCAGAGGGCCTTCGTGGACGTCGTAGCGGTCCTTTTCCACGCGGATGGTGTATCCGGTGGATGTGGTTGTACCTGTGGATGCGGATGCGGATGCGGTTGCGGTTGCGCCCGTGGATGTCGTGGTTCCGGTGGATGCGGTTGTACTTGTGGATGCGGGGGTTGCCTGTCCCGCACGTACGGGAATTGGTCCGGGTGTGCCGGCGGGATCGGCGCCGGGGGCAGGTCCGGGTGCCACGGAGAAGACGGGACCGGCGCGGTGCACCCCGCTGCCCATACGGAACAGGCTCACGGTCTGCGAGGTCCTCCCATCCACCCGAAGGAAGTAGACGCCGGTGGCCAGATGGCCCAGTGAGAGGGTCAGCGTGTGGTAGCCCGCCTGGACCGGCAGCTGCTGCGTGGCGACGCGCTGGCCCAGGATGTTGTAGACCGTGGCCGTGATGGTCTGCTCCTCCGGCACGGTGATGTCGACCCGGGTCTCGTCAAGGAACGGGTTCGGGTAGTTTGGACTGAGTGTGAGCGCACCGGGAAGTTCCGGCGGCTCGCCTGCGCCGGTGGGCAGGGCGAAGGTGGCGATGCCGCGGCTGTCGGTTTGGGCAGTGCCGATTTCGATGCCGTCGCCCCACAGGGTCACCTCTGCGGATGGCAGCGGACGGGCGGTGTAGTCATCGACGACCCGGATTTCGAGCTGGGTGTTCTGTGCAGCGGGTCCGGATACAGGGTGATCCGCCGGGCCAGCGTCGATGAGGCCCGCAATGAATGTAACAGCCAGGAAAAGTATTGCCATAACTTCCTCCCTTTATTTTTGACTCCCTCCCTTTATTTGTATGAAGTAAGCATGCCGTACCTACGATCAGCGGATT
>RECX01000352.1 GCA_007693825.1 Balneolaceae bacterium | reverse complement strand
CGGATGTCCTTGACAGGATGCTCCACGGACAGGTCCCTGAGCAGGTCGGCAACAACCAGCGGGACCGGGTCATTGGCATTGCGAAGGTGCACCCCAAGCTGAATGATCACCGGTCGCAGCATTTCGGCATCACGGTCGGCCTGCATGATTTGCTGCAGCCGGCGGACCAGCTCGCGGATTTCGGATGATGAAAAATCCGCTTCATTATAGGAGGCCGTCCAGGCAACAGCTGTCTGGCTGGCGGGATGTGTTGTGGTGCCTGCATGGTCTGCTCTGGTGAAATGCAGTACGGCAGCCGCACCCAGCAAGGCGATGATTGAAAAAAAGAAGATGATTTTATTTTTTCGGGAATTGTTTTCCATAGTGTTCGAAACCTCAAATGATTGTGTGCTTATCGTGTTGAATTTTAAAAACCGTCATATAAGTGTCACGATAAACATCATATGTTGTATAATTCTGAATTAGTATTATTACTTTATGACATCATGAAACAATATAACCATTAACTGTCACATTTAGTTCATAATTGATTCAATTGGTTCATATGAGCTGAATAATGCTTTTGACAGAAAGGGCTTTTCTGCATTATAAAAGGAGCGAGAGTTGATTCAATCCGATGTCTGCGGTAATCCGGGAACGGCCTTGTTAGCGCTTTTCTGTCTTGCAGTAAATGAAATTATTTGTAAATAAAAATAAAATGTAAAATATTTATGGAAGTAATATTGGAAGGGCTTTTAATTATGTATTTAAAAAAAATTAACAGATGAAAAAAAAAGAAAGTTATGCCAATAGCATATGAACTAAATAGACAATGTAAATAAGATCATCTGAAGTACGAACTGGAAGCTCAGCAGATGCACAGGAATAATTGGCATCTTAGCGTGGCAATCCGTTATTTTACCCTGAAAAGACGCGCGAAATCATTCTTTCTGATATCATTTAAAACAGGAGCAGATATGAGCCAGGCAAATTTTATCGTCCCCAAGCCCAAAAACGAACCCTATCTCTCATACGCACCCGGCACCTCCGGACGCGAGGCGCTCAAAGCGGAGCTCGACCGCCTGAGTTCAAAGGAGATCGAAATCCCCCTGATCATTGGTGGCGAAGAAATACGCACCGGTGATACCGCTCCGGTAGTCATGCCGCACAATCACGGGCACAAACTGGGCATACATCACAAAGCCGGACGCAAGGAGGTCAACATGGCCATTGAGGCCGCCATGGACGCCCGTGCTGCATGGGCAGCCACCCCGTGGCAAGAGCGGGTAGCCGTATTCCTGAAAGCCGCCGACCTGCTGACCGGTTCCTGGCGCTACACCCTCAACGCCGCCACCATGCTTGGACAGTCCAAGACCCCGCACCAGTCCGAAATCGAGGCGGTAGGCGAGCTGGCCGACTTCTTCCGCTTTAACGCCCACTACCTGACAGGGGTCATGTCCGACCAGCCGGAATCCCCCCGGGGCATGTGGAACCGGGTGGAATATCGTCCGCTGGAAGGCTTCCTGTTTGCCGTAACCCCCTTCAACTTCACGGCCATCGCCGGAAACCTGCCGACCTCCATGGCCATGTGCGGCAACGTCGTGCTCTGGAAGCCCGCCACCAGCTCGGTCTATTCCAACTATTACGTGATGAAACTGCTCAAGGAAGCCGGACTTCCCGACGGTGTCATCAATTTTGTGCCGGGATCGGGCTCGCAAGTCGGTGATCCCGTACTGGAAAGTCCCCATTTCGCCGGCATTCAGTTCACCGGTTCCGAGGGCACCTTCAACCATCTCTGGAAGGGGATCGCATCCAACCTCGAAAAATACCACAGCTATCCGCGCATCGTCGGTGAAACCGGCGGAAAGGATTTCATCTTCGTGCACAACACCGCCAACCTCGACGAGGTGATCGTTGCCGCCGTCCGCGGCGCCTACGAATACCAGGGACAGAAATGCTCGGCCGCCTCCCGGATGTACCTCCCCGAATCGGTCTGGCCGCAATTCCGCGAGGGCTTCCTGGGCGAAGTCGCAAAGATCGGGATGGGCGATGTGTCCGATTTCTCCAATTTTATGGGGGCCGTAATCGACAAAAAAGCCTTCCGGAGCATCACGGAATACATCGATTTCGCAAAAAAAGCCGATGACGCCGAAATCATCGCCGGCGGCGGATACGACGACAGCACCGGCTATTTCGTGGAACCGACGGTGATCCTGACCACCAATCCGAAATTCAAGACCATGCAGGAAGAGATCTTCGGCCCGGTACTGACCATCTACGTCTACAAGGATGCCAAATTCGAAGATGCGCTCAAGCTCTGCAACGAAACATCGCCATACGCACTTACCGGCGCCATATTCGCCAAGGACCGCTACGTAGTCAAGCAGATGTGCGATGCCCTCCGCGATGCCGCCGGCAATTTCTACATCAACGACAAGCCGACCGGCGCCGTTGTGAACCAGCAGCCCTTCGGAGGCGCGCGCCGTTCAGGCACCAACGACAAGGCCGGAAGCAAACAGAACATGCTGCGCTGGCTCTCGGCCCGCGCCATCAAGGAAGTCTTCGATCCCCCCACATCCTGGAGATATCCGTACATGGATTGATTGTTTTAGGGGTGGATACGTACCCTGCCACACGCCATGTCCCCCGGTTTTTTGGACGGCTTGCTTTCGCATGAACCGAGCATGAACCGAGTATGAACTGAGCATGAACTGAGCATGAGCCGAACATGACAGCCTCCGGCTGACATTCAGGAGCGTGATCATATCCTGTCATGTGAGATCATTCTGACCATATCAATCGAAATGATAGGAACAGAGAAAAAAAATCAGACCGGGAATGAACTTTGCCCATGGTTCGTTCGTCAAAAAAACAGTTACAGCGCAATAATTTGCAAGATTTTTACATTTAAAGCATGTAACATGAATGAATGCGCCGAGATACATTGCTCCTGGTGTGGCCGGGACGGTGTTTTTTTTGTATCCGAATGAACCCGAAGGACTAAAAAAGAGTTATGTCCTCTGTAAACCAGCCATGATCACCCAATCCTGTACATCCTCCTTGAAAACACATAGTCTTTCCTTTATACTTGTGTCACTGGCCGCATTGCTTGTGGTTTCCTGTGGCGGCAATGATACCCAGCGTCCCGGCGGACCGGGCGGACCAGGCGGTTGGTCCGGTTCGGCACGCCAGGCAACCAGCGTGGAAATAACCGAAGTCACCACGTCTTCCATCTCCGACATGGTCCGCTCCTATGGGACCATCCGCGCGCAGGATGTGGTCACCATCATCCCTCAGGTCAGCAATCGGATCACGCACATCCATGCTGATCTTGGCGATACCGTTCGGCAGGGGCAGATGCTCGCAAAGATTTATGACGTGCCGTTCCGCGACGCTCTGGGACAGGCCGAGGCGCAACTGCGTCAAAGCCGGGCATCGTATGTACGTGACTCCACGGCCTACCAGCGCCAGCTTCAGCTTTTTGACCGCGGCGCCAGCAGCTCCAGCGAACTTGAAAACGCGCTCTCGGCATTCCACAGCAGCAAAGCCCAGTACGAATCAGCGCAGGCTGCGCTCACACAAAGCCGGGAAAACCTTGAGAACACGGAAATCCGGTCACCGGTAAACGGCGTGGTCCTGAACCGCATGATCGCCGAAGGCGACCTGGCCCGTACCGGCGACCCCGCCTTTGAAGTAGCAAACCTTGTCGGATTCGAAACCAGATTGTTTCTCCCGATGCAGGATTGGGAAGCTGTAACCGTAGGCCTTCCGGTTGCGATGCGCCTCTCCAACCGGGATGAAGTCGCCGCAAACGGCATCATCTCCCGCATCAGTCCGCAGCTGAACCCCAGTACCGGACTGGGCGAAGTGGTCGTCAGCCTGACCGATGCGGTCCGATCGGTGCGGCAGGGTGTTCTTGTGGATTCGCGTATCACCCTCAGAACGAATGAAAACACGGTTGTCATCCCCAGGTCCGCCATGATCGAGCAGGTGGAAACCTACATTGAACCGGAAACAAATACCGTCGAAATCCGCCGCAAATACAACGCATTTGTCGCCGTGGGCGACACCATTGCCCGCCAACGCGAACTGGAACTGGGACTGGAACAGGGCGAACGGGTGGAAGTGCTCGCCGGGCTCGAAGCCGGTGAAAAACTGATTGTCACGGGACACCGGAACCTGAGCGACCGGGACCGGATCCGCATTGCCGGACAGCCACGGCCCGACACCCAAGAACAGCGTCTTGAAGACGGGCCGCCGGGAACCCGTGCCGAAGGAAATGGAAGAACAGGAGGAGGCGGCTCCGGTACCGATGACGGTGGCGGATCAGACCAGTCCACATCCGACAACGGGTAACCCTACGGCGCTGAAATTGCTATGAAAAATCTTTCCAAACTCGCCGTTAAGAGGCCCGTGACCTTTCTCATGGCCAGCCTCATCCTGATCGGCTTCGGCATTTTCGGGTTGATGAACCTGCGTCTCAACCTCTATCCGGATGTCTCGTTTCCCACAGTTACGGTCTACACCACGTACGAAGGAGTAGCCCCGGAAGATATGGAGGCGCTCATCACGCGTCCCATTGAGGAGACTGTCGGCAGTGTATCGGGCATTGAGCGTGTGCGGTCGCTTTCCAGCCAGGGCTCCTCGGTAGTGCGCCTCAACTTCAGCTGGGGCACCGATCTCTTTTTTGCCGAGACCGAAGTCCGCAAGCGTCTCGACATGATCCGCCGCAGCCTGCCCCAGGATGCGGAACAGCCCATCGTATTCTCGTACGATCCCAACGACGAACCGGTCGTCGTGCTCACGCTGACCTCATCCACCCGGAGCCCGCGGGAGCTGCGCACCATTGCCACCCAGCAGCTCGAACAGCGCATCGAGCGCATCAGCGGTGTCGCTTCGGCCGCAACGGCAGGGGGATACGACCGCCAGATCAACATCCGCATCCGCAATGCCAACATGCGCGCCTACAACCTGAGCATCGCCGATATCGCCGGCACGCTCCGCCAGGAGAACATCCAGGTGCCGGCCGGACAGCTGGAGGAGGGCGAAACCACTTACTCACTGCGTACCGTCGGCGACTTCCGCAATATCGATCAGATCCGCAATACCATTGTCGGCAATTACGACGGCAACCCGGTCTACCTGCGCGACGTGGCACGCATTGATGACGGCATCGCGCAGCCTATCGGCAACGTGCGCGTGCAGGGCAACGACGGCGTGGTGATCAATATCTACCGCCAGAGCGACAGCAACGTCGTTATGGCCGCCGGCGGCGTCATGGGATCCCTGGACGATCTGCGCGCCATCCTGCCTGCCGGCGTGCAGCTGGACGTGCTCACCAACCAGGCCGATTTTATTCAAATGTCCATCAGCAACCTCATCCGCACCGGCTTTCAGGCCGTCTTCCTGGTGATGCTGATGCTCCTGATTTTCCTGCGCAGCGGCCGGTCCTCGCTTATCGTGGCCATCTCCATCCCCGTATCCATCATCGCCACGTTCAGCATCATGCACTGGGCGGACGTGAGCATGAACATCATCTCACTCTCCGGGATTACCCTTGCGGTGGGACTGGTCGTCGACAACGCGGTGGTCGTGCTCGAGAATATTTTCCGTTTCCGGGAGGATGGGAACGACGGCGTCACCTCGGCTGTCAGCGGTGCGCAGGAGGTGGCCGGACCGGTGGTCATGTCCACACTCACCACACTCGTTGTTTTTCTTCCGGTCCTTTTTGTGCCGGGCATAGCCGGACTGCTCTTCCGCGACCTGGCACTGACCGTCTCCTTTGCGCTTATCGTATCTGTGCTGGTGGCGCTTACGCTCATACCGATGATGGCATCACGCCTGTTCAGCCGGGAGGGTGGAAGGGCCGGTGCCGGCAGCAACGCCGATGCCGGCAGCAGTGCCGATGCC
>RECX01000137.1 GCA_007693825.1 Balneolaceae bacterium | reverse complement strand
CCATCGCGCCCGGGTTCAGTTCGGTGATGGCGTGGATGTAATAGATCATCTGTGGCAGCAGCCGGGCAATGTTGATCGAATTTGCGGTGGTGAGTTTTCTGGTTTCCCGGATTTTCCCGTCGGAAAAGCAGGCCTTGACCAGCCGCTGGCAGTCGTCAAATGTCCCGTCCACCTCCAGCGCCGTAATATTGCCGCCCAGTGTGGTGAACTGTTTTTCCTGGAGCGGGCTGACCTGTCCGGACGGATACAGCACGAAAACCTCCACGCCGGGGGCCCGGTGGAATCCGTGGGCCACGGCTGCGCCGGTATCGCCCGAAGTGGCGGTGACAATGGTGATGGTCTCCCCTTCCTGGCGGGCGAAAACGGACATCATGGCTGCCATGGTGCGGGCGCCGAAATCCTTGAACGCGAGTGTTGGACCGTGGAACAGCTCCAGCACGCGGGTGCGCTCGTCCAGGCTCACCATCGGAGCATCGAAAGAGAAGGCGCGATCGGTGATTTCTGCCCGTTCGGTGTCGCTGAAATCATCCTCGAGCAGCAGGTCGAACAGGATGCGCGCTTTTGCTTTCAGGGATTTTCCCCGGAGCGATGTCCAGAACGAACGGGGATAATGTGGAAGCGACGACGGCATGTAGAGTCCCCCGTCCGGAGCCAGTCCGCGAATGACAGCGGTACGGAAGTCCGCGGTTTCTTTTCTGTTCCGGGTACTGTAAAGCTTCATGATGCCTGTGTGTTTGAGCTGCTGCGCATCGGCAGCCGGCCATGCATTCCGGGGCCTAAAAATCCGGTGCCACGGGATCTTCGTCCGGCTGCAAAATCCTTGGACCTATGCTGTTAACGGGAGATACGTAGATATCACTTTCAAGCTGCATTTCCGAGAAAGCCTGCTTCATGGCGAGTCCCACTTCCCGGGCTTTCTCCGCTGATGTGCTCAGTGCAAAGACTGAGGGACCGGAACCGGAGATGCTGCATCCAAGGGCGCCGGATGCGATGGCAGCCCCTTTCACCCTGTCAAATCCGGGAATGAGGAGCGAGCGGACCGGTTCGAAGATGATGTCATTGAGCGAGCGGCCGATCAGGTCAAAATCGGACTTTGCCAGCCCGGCTATGAGTCCGGCGAGGTTGCTCCACTGGATAACCGCATCGGCCAGTTTGATATGTTTGCGGAGGATCCTCCGCGAGTCCTCGGTGCGCACCTCGATATGCGGATGCAGAATGGTGCAGTAGAGATTTTCGGGATAGTCGATGGAGATGACATCCAGCGGATCGTAACTGCGGATGAGCACAAATCCGCCCAGGAGTCCGGGCGCCACATTATCGGCGTGGGGAGAACCGCAGGCGCTGGCCTCGGCTTTCATTGCAAAAGGCAGCATTTCCTCCTTTTTGAGCGGCCCGCCCAGCAGCTGGTTTGTGGCATAGAGGGCGGCGACCGAACTGGCCGCGCTCGATCCGAGTCCGCTTCCCAGCGGCATCCGCTTGTGCAGCTGGATATCGACTCCCCGCGACTCTCCCAGGTGCTCCAGGAGCGCCAGGACAGCCACTCCCGCCGTATTTTTCTCCGCTTCCCGGGGCAGGCGCCCGTCGTCGCCGGTGATGCCGGTAATCCTGACACCCGCCTCCGCGGTGAGCGTCACCTCCACAATATCACCGGGCTGGTGGATGGCAAAACCCAGCGAGTCAAACCCGCAGGCGACATTGGCAACGGTTGCCGGGGCGAAGACACGGATCTGGTTCATGGTATTATACCGGGACTGATGGGATTCAAATTGTCACTTTCAATGTATCACTTTCACGATATCGGACAATACCCCGTTTGCCGTGACCACCGCGCCGGCACCCGGACCCTTTATGACCAGCGGGATTTCCGAATAGGCCTCGCTTGTGATGGTGAGCATGTTTTCGGCACCGCCCAGCGAATAGACAGGATTGTCCGGGCCAACGGCCGCGAGTCCGGCACGAAGCCCGTCCCCGTCCATGGAAGCCAGGTAACGGAGCACCTTTCCCTCCTTGCGCGCGGCTTGCAGTTTTTCCTCGAAAACAGCATCGGATTCCTGCAGTTTTTCAAGAAAGACATCAACCGGGATATCCCCGCGGAGATTCTCAGGAACGAGGTTTTCCACGTGTATATCCTCAAGAGAGACTTCTTGTCCCGTCAGGCGGGCCAGGATCAGCAGTTTTCTGGCCGCATCCATGCCGTTCAGGTCGTCGCGCGGATCGGGTTCGGTGTATCCGTTCTCGCGGGCATCGCGGACCAGCTCACTGAACGGCTTGCTGCCGTCGAACGAATTGAACAGGTAGCTGAGCGTACCGGAGAAGACGCCGTCCAGCCGTGTGACTTTGTCACCGCTGGCAACCCTGTCGCTGACGGCCTGGACAAAAGGAAGGCCGGCGCCGACATTGGTTTCATAAAGGAATCTGGTGTCATTGTCACGGGCCAGGGCTGACAGTTTCCGGTACTGTTCCCAGCTGCCGGTATTGGCTTTCTTGTTGGGGGTGACGACGGCCACACCCTGCGCCAGGAACTGTTCGTAACAAGCGGGAAGGTCATCGCTGGCCGTGGCATCGACAAAAATGGTGTTGGGTGACTGGTGGATTTTCACGAACTCGAGCAATGCATTTGGGTCCGGATTCCGCGGGGACGCTTCCAGCTGCTGTTCCCAGTCGCTGCCGGCAAGGCCGTGCTCATCCAGCAGCATCTTTCGGCTGTTCAGGATGCCGTTGATGCGCAGGTCCAGGTGACGCTCCGTCAGGAACCACTCCTGTTTTTCAAAGATGTCCGAGATGAGCTGCCGGCCGATCAGACCGGTGCCGGCAACATAGATCTGGACTGTTTTGCGGGCGCCGTAGAAAAAGGCATCATGGATCACACGCAGGGCTTTCTGCTTGTCGGCGCGACGAATCACTGCCGAAATATTGAGCTCCGTTGAGCCCTGGGCAATAGCCGAGATGTTGATACGGCTGCGGCCAAGCGCCTGAAACACCTTTCCGGCAATACCCGGCGTCTGCCGCATATTCTCCCCGACCACGGCAATGGTGCTCAGTTCATCCTCAATAATGATATCGGCCACGCGATGGGTGGCCATTTCGTGCTGAAGTTCTTTCTGAAGGAGCCGTTTTGCCCTGGATGCGTGTTTGGGCAGCACGGCCAGGCATACCGAATGCTCCGACGAGGCCTGTGTGATGAGGATGATATTGATGCTGCCGGCGGCCAGGGCTCCGAAGATGCGCTGTGCCACGCCGGCCATGCCGACCAGTCCGCTGCCCTGGATGCGTATCAGTGCCACATGGTCGATCGAGGAAATCCCTTTGATGATGTATTCGGGTCCACCGGAAAAATTACCGACAAGCGTGCCGGGAAACGCTGGATTCAGCGTGTTTTTGATCCGGATGGGAATATTGCGGCTCATGGCCGGTTCAATAGTCGGCGGATGGATGACCTTGGCACCGAAATGGGACAGTTCCATGGCCTCTTCGTAGGAGAGCACGTCCATGCTGAACGCTTCCCGCACCAGGCGGGGGTCAGCGGTGAGCACACCGTCCACATCGGTCCAGATCTGCAATTCTTCCACATCCAGCGCGGCAGCGAAAATGGCGGCGGTATAATCCGACCCACCGCGTCCAAGGGTTGTCGTGACCCCTTTTTCGTTTGCTGCAATAAAGCCGGTCACGACCTGAAGGCGGTCGCTCGAAGCAAAATGTACCTGGATATTGGCCAGGGATTTTTCCATGTCCACTTCGGCGCTTCCGAACTGGTCATCGGTCACAATGACCTTCCGGGCGTCCAGAAAATCGCAGGCGATCCCGTGTTTGCGAAAAGCGAGGTGGATGATGTAGTTTGAGAGCCGCTCCCCGAAGCTCGAGATGAAATCCAGGCTTCGCGGAGTGAGTTCCTTGACCAGGAAGACGCCCTGAAGAATATCCTCAAGATCGTTGAGCATGAATTTAACGCTGGCGACGGCCTGGCTTTGTTCGGATGTGGAGAGCAGCTTGCGGACGGCCTCAATGTGGCGCTCTTCCAGCCGGCCCAGGTCGTTGGTGTAGGTATCATCCCCTTTTCCGGCCTTTTCCGCCATGGATATGAGCTGGTCCGTGACACCCTGGAAGGCGGAAAAGATTACGGCCCGGCACTGCTCTTTCTCCACGGCCTGGTGGAACCAGGAAGCAATTTCATCGATACGTTCGGGCGTCCCCACCGACGACCCGCCAAACTTGAATACTTTCATTGATTGATTCATCCGATTTTTTCCACAATTGCCGCCTGTCACCAAACTGATACCGCATCCCTTGCGGGCTGTTCCGGCGCATAACCTCCCGCAGACTGTTCCGGCGCATCACTCCTTTTCAGGCTGTTCCGGCGCATAACCTCTCGCAGGCTGTTCCGGCTCCGCTACTGTGTGGTTCCGGCGCGGCACTGTGACCAGGCTCCTGACCGCATCCAACCGATAACACCAACACCAGAGAAAGAGGCGTACGATCCGGGATTTCTTACGAGGGATGAAGTTACAAATATTTGCTGCAAAAAAAATGTCTGAGTACCTGTTCCGGGGCGGAGACCGGGCCAGGGGCGCTTCAGTAGTAGAGGTAGGGTTTCCAGCTTTCGTGGATATTTCCGTAAAAATCACGGAGGTAGATGATGTGGTTGGGCTGGAACGGTTTGCCCAGCAGGGTCATGCCCGCTTCCCGCGGGGTGCGGTTGCCTTTTCTGTGATTGCAGTCGGTGCAGGCGGAGACCAGGTTTTCCCAGCTGTCGGCGCCGCCCCTGCTTTTGGGGATCACGTGGTCGATGGTCAGCTTTTCTCTCGAACTGCAGTAAAGGCAGCGGTTGTTGTCGCGCTTCAGGATATTCTTGCGTGAAAGTACGATGGTCTTGTAGGGGATGCGTGCATACCGGCGCAGCCGGATGACCGAGGGGTAGTCAAAGTTCGTGCGGATGGTCCGGATTTTCTTGCTTGGAAGATCGTGCAGCATTTCCGCCTTCTCAAGGAGAAGCAGCAGCACGGACTTCCTGACATCGCAGACGCTCAGTGGCTGATAGTCCTGGTTCAAAACTAGTACATTACCGTTGAGTCTCATGGTTCTGCAGAATAGGTTGGGTGGGGACCGGCTGGTAAGGCCGTATGATACCCTCAATGCCTTCGGAAAGGGCCTCGTTGAACGAATGTTGCTTGTCCGTCTGCCGGTTGGGATCAATTTGCTGGATGCGGACCTGCGCCGAAGCGTGCAGCAGACGCCCGTCCCCCAGATAAAAACCGATGTGGGAAATGGGCCGGTCCTTGTATTTGAAGAAGATGATGTCACCGGGCTCGGCGTCTTCCAGCCGGGTGCCTTTGTGCTCGCCAAAGCGATACTGGTCGGGGCTGTCGCGCGGAAGGGAAATGCCGTGGAGCATATGTGTGGTCTGGATGAATCCCGAGCAGTCGATGCCGCCGTCCGTACGTCCGCCCCACAAATATGAAACCCCAAGAAAGGCACGGGCGGTATCGAGCACGGTTTTGCCTTTGATGCGGACCGGCTCGGACCGGAACTGAAATTCTTCACCGAACCACTCGATGCCCCGGTAGGACGCCGGTACGAAGGCGCCACAGGGAATCTGGATATGGTGCTCTGATTCACCAACAGCAAAGGTACTCCGGTAAGGGAAACGGCGACGGTCGGGGTGTTCAACCCAGTGATGATAGTCGGGTTCGGTGAGACCTCTGATCTGGCTGGCGTTGACCCATCCCTCGTAGTTGTCGAAATGTGAGACGATGCGGGTCCAGACCCCTTCATGAGAAATAATTTCCACGGTCTCGCCAAGCAACAGCTGGTTCACCATTTCAGCCGTTTCATTGGGAGTTTCCCTGATCGGTACAATGCCGATATCAGTTACTCCGTATCGAATTACCTCTTTCAT
>RECX01000348.1 GCA_007693825.1 Balneolaceae bacterium | reverse complement strand
CGTATTGCGAGGTCTGCCCTGCCTTGTAATCAATAAATGGCTTTTTTTCTGTTTTACCGGAAAAAATATCACATCCGGCAAAGATTATTGCCGTCAGAGTAAACAACAAAAATATGTGGATATGTCCTCTCATGCTGCTCGAATATTTGTTCAAAAATGAAATCCGACACCCAGCTGGATCCTTCTGAAAGATACCTTTTCACGGACTAAGCGTCCAAAAAACTCCTCCTGATCCCAGGAGGCATGGTCAAAACTGAACCCGGCGGTGATGCTCATGTCGTTCATCCGGATTCCCACGCCCGGCTGGATGAACAGGCCGCCCCGGTGGCGGACGCTGTTGTGCTCATCTCCGCGCATCACGCTGCGACTGAAACCGGATTTCAGCTGCAGGAATGCCGCGTTGGATCCATCTCCCAGAAGATACGTCAGATCCAGGTAAATCGGAACCAGATCAACGGGATCGTTGTAAAACGCGTACCCGGCGCCAATACCGGCCGAAAACCGGTCCGTGTACTGATATCCGAGCGTCAGGTTCAGCCGCAGCGTGCTTCCGTCATTGCCCGTCAGCCAATCGGCGCCGAGCTGCCGGACGAATCCACCCGCACCGGAATTCGCTGCCGCCGGCATGGCCGCCGTCCCTGTGAGAACGGCCACACCGGCAAGCAGGGTCAACAGGATGGATTTTCGCAGCTTCATGCCAGCCACTGGTCGGTGGTTCCGGAAAAATGTCACAGATTGGGTTCGTTCACCGTCTCACCCGCCAGGATGACGCTCAGCTCCCTGAGGTTTTTAACATCGGAGTAGTCGTACTGGATGATGCCGGTCGGACCGGTCACGATCAGCACACCGTTGTTCGGGATCACATCGAACGTGCGGATATCCTGGATGTGCCGCACCTCCTTCACGTTATAGGGATCGGAGGCATCCATAATTTTCAGCCCGTGATCGCCTTCACTGATAAACAGGTCGCCGCTGTCAATGCCCAGACCGTGCGGATGCAGCATCTTGTAGATTCCGATGCGCTTGGGGTTGAACAGGTCGCTCACATCGATCACTTCCAGCTGGTTGTTGCCGGTGATGTTCGGACAGTGGTCACCGTCGCGCAGCGTCACATAGGCGTAGTCGTCTTCCACCACCACCGGATCGCACGCGGTGGCGTGGCGGAATACCGATACACGCTCGGGGGATGCGGGATTGCTGTGGATGTCGTAGATGTACATGGCGTTGGCCGAGCCGATGAACAGGTGCTCGTTGTACGGGAAGATGGTCTCGATCATCCAGCCCACGCCCTGCTGGTCCTGCTTGACCGGCTCGGGGGCGGAGATGTCAAAGGTGACCAGGTTGCTCCAGTCCACCGCATAGAGATGGTCGCCTGTGATGGCGAAGCGGGCCATGGATCCGCCCGTGCCCGCAGAGCCGGTGCTGCCGGCGGCATCGGCCGAGGCCCTGCCGAATGTCATGAAACCCCATCCCCATGGACTTCCGGGCTGATGGCAGTCGCCGTGGCACACTTCTTCAACTTCCACTTCCTTCCAGTCGACCACAATGCCGCGCGAGGGGTCCACCGGCCGGTAAGGATGCCCGCGGAACTGTGTCTGGGACAGGTTGAACACGTCCTTTATCCGGGTAATGAGCTTCGGGTTTTCGAAATCGCTGATGTCGAAGACCAGCAGGTCGCCGGCCGAATCGGCATAGAGCAGATCGCCGCGCACGGCAATATCCTTGTTGCCGGGAATAGTCACAAATCCGGCAAAATAGGGAGCGGACGGATTGCTGTTGTTGATGATATGCACACCCTTGTTCACATCGTTCACAAACAGATAGTCATCATACAGATAAATCTTACCGGGTTCCTCCAGATCACGCGGTTCGGTCACCGTAACCGCCGCCAGAAATTCCTCCTGGGACATGTACACCGGCTCGTACTCGGTCCAGGTGATGGTCTGCGTGCGCTGGTCGTCGCAGGCGGACAGCAGCAGCAACGCAACGGCAAAAAATGCCATGATGGTTTTGGCGGATGTCTGATTCATGGTCATGCCCTCGAAATTTTGTGCCATTGTTTGCGGAAAGAAAGCTTTTTTATATGGTTTTTCACGGTTGGATGTTCGCTTACCAGCTTTCAATCGTCCTACACCCGACAAAATGAGGGCACCTATCTGTTTGCGGGCCCATCTGAACGACACAGTTCGGGCCTGGCCGGGGATGAAAAAAACGCCATTTCTAGCCGTTGCCAAACCGGCAGCGGCCTTGTAGCAATCGCTTTGATGAACAGTCAATGGCTCAAAAGTGATACTGGAAGACACCCGAAAGTCCGAACTGCGTGCCGGCATGGTCGCTGAAATCGGCCAGGGCATTTACACGGAAGCTCACCAGGCTGGTGGGATCGTAATTCCATCCAAGCAGAATGCGGTCCGAGGTGTCACCGCGCAGATCAAAACCCAGATAGTCCCAGCGCACCAGCACAGCGTGGCGCTCGGCCACCCGGACGCCCGCCGTGGCGTACATGCCGGTGATGGTTTCCTCCGGGCCGGCCGCAACCGCGAGTCCGTCTTCCACCCCATTGCCGGTGCCGGCCACATCAAACCGGCTCTGCATGAACTCGGCGGTCCCGAAAAACACAGAGCCGTCATAGGACGCGTATCCACCATACAGCACGCGTCCGCCTTTGGACGTGAGACCCGTATTGCCGACATCCTCGTCCCGGGACCCGTTATAGGCGCCGTTCAGGCCCAGTTCCAGCTCGTGTCCACCGGACGGTTCCACCACCAGTGCCAGGCGCCCGGTGTACAGAAACCTGTTGTCGTTCTGCTCGGCAATAGCGGTGACGCCGGCCACCCCGGACCCGTTGTACATCCCGAAACGGTACTGCAGCGGCCCCGCTTCACCAATCACCGAAGCGCCGATTTCCAGCGTGTTCATCATGGCGCCCACCAGCCGGGCCCGCCGGACAAAATCCAGGTTGGCCGGACTCGGATCCAGTTCCCGGCTCAGATAGGGCTTGAACGCCCCGGCAACCACCTGCAGGTTATCCGAAAAACGATAACCGACCCGGGCATCAATGCTCTGCTGCTGGCTCAGAAAATACACCCGCACCCGGTAGGTGAAATTACGGTCCACCGTGCCGCGGAAATCGATGCGTGTGGACCCAAGGTCCCAGGCGCGCCCCCCATTGAAATCCGTATCCTCAAAAGAAAATGCACCCTGCGTCTGCAGCAGGATCCCCAGCGAGAACGACTCGGTTTTGAACCGCTCGCGCAGCTGTTCGGCCAGCGGCTCGGAGCGCACGGCCCCTTCTTCACCCGCTCCCAACGCGGGGGCATGACATAGCGCCAGCACAAAAATCGGAACCATCAGAAACCGCAGCACCCCGCGAAGCGGCCTCCTGAAAAGCAGCATCATCTCCAGCCGTCCATATAGCGGCAGCAACTGCCGGATCCTGTTGTTTTTTCCTGAATACATGATTCTCAAAAGGTCTCGTAATTTCATTTGCTCGATTATCATCAATGGCTTGTGTATTTTCTTTTCAAACGGGATGAGTTTTCGGGTGGATGGGGCCCCTGCCCTGACATACCGGAATTGCCGCAATCATGCGCTTTCTGCCTAAGCAAACACCATGCCCGTTTTTTGCTCTTTTCATAATCTGACTGAATGCAAGCCGGAAACACTCTTTGGAAGCATGCATCCGGTCAATAGAGGTGAAATATCGCCGGAAATGGCGGCATTTCGCCGGAAGCGATGACATTTCGCCAACCCAAGCAATCAGCGATCGGCCCTATGAAAACACAATACTACACGGCTTCCAGCCTGGACGGCTTCATCGCAACCGAAGATCATTCACTGGACTGGCTCTTCCAGTTCGGGGATACGGCAAGCTCCGGTTTTGAGGATTTCCTGAGCCAGGCGGGGGCGCTGGTCATGGGATCGCAGACGTATGAATGGATCCTGCGCAACCATGTCCGGCCGGACACTGACGCCAATCAACCCTGGCCATACAAACAGCCGTCATGGGTTTTCACGACGCGCCCGCTGCCGGCCGCCCCCGGTGCGGATATTCAATTCGTGCAAGGCGATGTGCGTCACCTGTTCCGGAAAATCGCAAAGTCCGCGGACGGTAAAAACATCTGGATCGTTGGCGGCGGGGATGTGGCCGGACAGTTTTACGACAATGGCCTGCTTGACGAGATCATCGTCCAGGTTTCCGCGGTCACTTTGGGCAGCGGCCGTCCTCTGATGCCCCGCCGGATCATCCAGCCGCCGCTCACGCTTATCTCGGCCCGCACGTTCGCCAACGCCTTCGTGGAATTGAAATATAGCGTGACGAAGACCTCAACGGCGTGATATTGAAATACCACGTGACGAAAATTTTAACTGCGTGATATTGAAATACCACGTGACGAAGACCTCCACGGCGTAGCTAACCCGCACATTGCACGCCTCACCTCGCTCCATATAGTTGTTTTTACTGCATGAAAACCATATAATATCGGGCAGGTTTAACATGTTTTACGACTAGAAGGGGGAATCGCGTTCGAAAGCCGGGTCACTTCAAATGTTCCACACATGGCAATTGAGTTGAAAAACCGTGAATTAGAGGATTACCGGACTGATTTTTCCTCACTGAAAGAGCAGGCCAGACAGTTGTCAGCCGACATTACCGACGAACAGTTCGCCTGGAAGCCAACGGAGAACAAATGGTCGGTGGCCGAGTGTCTGGAGCATCTGAATGTGGGTGGTGAATTGGTACTTTCTGCCCTCCGGAAAGCCATAGACCGGGGGCACCGGGATGGGATCGTGGCAGAACCGCCATTCACTTATGGCTTTCTGAGCCGGACATTTCCGAAAATCATGATGCCATCCTCCCGGTTGAAAATGAAATCATTCCGCCTCTACCTTCCCGCGCCCTCTGCCGGGCTGGAAAAGGAAACGGTTGTCGCTAAATTCTTGCAACTCCAGGATGATTTCATCGAACAGGTCCAACGGTCCGACGGACTGGATTTATGGCGGATCCGGGTTTCATCGCCGGCGATCCGCATGCTGCGGCTGAGCCTGGGGTCGTGGTTTGCCGTCACCATTGCCCACGAGAAGCGCCATCTGGCGCAGGCACGCCGGGTGACACAGGAGCCGGAGTTCCCGATGAAAAAACCAGGGGTGGGTAAACCAGGGGTGGCCCCTCCCTGAAAACTTTCCCTATTTGAGCAGGGTCATTTTGCGGCGCAGGGTCAGCGGTCCGGCCGTGAGCAGGCATACGTACACCCCGCTGGCAAGCCCGGGAGCGTCCCATGCCACGGAATGACGCCCTGCCGGCTGGAATCCGCGGAACAGTTCGGCCACGGCGCGCCCCTCTAACGAGTAGACCGTCAGTTGCACATCTGACGCCTCGGGAAGCTGGTAGGCGATTACTGTCCGGTTGTTGAAAGGATTGGGATAATTCTGGTGGAGCTGGTATTCGCCTGGACGAACCGGATCGCCAGGGCCAAACCCGTCGCCAATATGGTCTTCGATGCCGGTATCGGTGCCCTCGGGGTCTCCCAGAAAACTCAGGATCCGTCCCATCATCTCCGTCCGAGTTGCGGCCGGATAGATCGTCTCGAACGGGAAGCCCATAACGACGACGGCCCCGGCACGCTCCGCTCTCGGGAACGGGCCACGGTACGCGACGCCGGCCACATCCTCCCCGGAAACTCCGGTGTAGCGAAGCACGGCGGCACCTCCTTCGACGGGACGCAGCACATCCGGCCAGCTCACATTCCAGGTGCCCTGGGTGCCATTGTCGAACCGTATTTCGGACAGCCCGCCGAACAGCGTGCCGTGGATGCCATCGACCCGGTACCAGGTGTTACTCTGATTGCCGGGCGCATCGGCCACAAACTCGGATTTGAGGAAGTTGCGCAGGAATTGCTGGTCCGCGGTGCTGCCGTGCA
>RECX01000240.1 GCA_007693825.1 Balneolaceae bacterium | reverse complement strand
CACGGTATCGGGTCCGGGCCGGATCCAGGTAGGCAGCGGCAGCATAGGTGAATCGAAGATCGTTGTCAACATAGGGAAGAACCTGTGGGGTACTGTTCGCTCCCCTCGCCGCGAGCGAATCCCCTCTGACCAGCACTTCGAGTATTTCCGTGCGAAACCCGATTTCAGGATCAAAGTGCTTCATCGGGTTGTAACGCACAAGCTGCCTGGCGTCAACAATCCAGACATAGCCCTCCGGATCGGCGTACAAATGGTTGATCTGGGAGATATCAAGCCAGTTCAGGAGGGTCGTTTGGATTTCATAGGTACCGTCGGGCTGCTTTATGGCGGCCTGGAACCCGCCACCCGAGTTGAACCAGACGTTCCCGGACGGATCCTGGCTGGCATAAAGATACTGCCGGTCCGTGACCAAGAAACCGGGACCAAACCGTTCTTCCTGGATGAGTGAATCCGTTTCCGGTTCGTGGCGCAGGATACCATGGTATCTTGTCAGAAACAGTGGTTCTCCGTCAAGGACAGAAACATATACACGTGGCATATCTGACCCCGGCCAGCCCCCGTACATATATCTTGTGAAGGAATGGCCGGTTATTTCTCCGTCCAGCGAATCCAGTTCCAGCCGGAAAAGCCCGCGTGAATCGGTGCCTATCCACAGATAACCGGAGGAGCATTGCTTAACGGAGTTGGGTCTTGTGTTGAAGTCAGCAGTGTGGTAGACAGGCTCCAGCTCGGAACCGGTCAGTCTGGCGGCGGTAATGCCTATCTCGTGAATCATCAGCACAGTCTCGCGGTCCAGTGATGTTACGGCAGTGGTGTATACGTTCTCTGAAACTTGTCTGAATCCATTCCCGATAAACCGATGGAGTGTTCCGCCACATACAACAAAAAGATCATTATTGTGATGAAGAAATTGATGGCAGAACGCTTTACCGTCAAAAAAGCGGGTATTGCCCTTACTGTCACGCATGTAGACCCCACTGCTGGCCGATACAAAAATCGTATCGTTGCGGGACGTTATTCTGTTGGCTGTATCCGAAAAATCATGCCTGGTGTCAAAGTGACGGAAGGGCAACTGCAAATCAATGCGGGACAAGCCGTTTATGGTGGCCACCCAGAGCGATCCCTTCCTGTCCTGAAGCAATCCGTATACCGTGTTGCTGACAAGGCCGCTTTCTTCCGTGAAGATCTGCAGGATGGAGCCGTCCCTGTCGAGCCACACCACCCCGCCGTTGCGGGTAGCTATGGCTATAGTTCCGTCGTTCAGCAGAATCGCCTCGTCTATGAAGTTGGCTCTTAGATATTCAGCCGCATCATTGTCAAACGGCCTGTATTCCTGACCGTCGTAAATCAGCAGATCGAAGTAGGTGACATAGAGAGTGGCTCCGTCACCAAGTTCGATCACACTACGGAGAGTGGTATACCCGAATATAGTCCCCTCATCACAAAAAACAAGCTCTCCGCCGGTATACTTCTTCATCCCAAACGGAGCCTCCCGGACATACACATCGCCATCTATGACAACGAGTTTCGTGAAACGCGCTTGCGCCGGAATGGCATGTATCTTCTCTCCGTCGTAATGGAAAAAATATTCCGAGGAAATGAAGAACGCTCCCTCATCGGTTATCTGGCTGTGCCATACGGAAGTGAACTCCACCGTGTCGGGGATGAGCGGAGTGAGTGACTGGTAGGGCCAGGGTCTCACAGAAGAAGGATCCGATGGCGCAGCAACCGACACGTAACCTATTTCACCAACACCGCCGATATAAATCCTGTCATCACCATCATCATGGGAAAGGCTCAGTACCGTCTGACCGGGTACGTTCACATGCTGCCATCCGGCACCGGTATATCGCATCACGGCTTGTGAATTGGCCACGTAAACGACTCCATGACGGTCCATGGCAAAACCCCAGCTCTGGACATGTCCCTGGTACTCATCGGCGGTGAAATTGGTTATGCGGGGATAGCCGGGGCCGCCAGCCGGAACCGGACTGCGCTCCAGTCCACGGGCACTGTCAAGCGGTATTACGACACCGAGCAGAACCGGCATGAGCAATCCGATCAGTGACCTCCTGACCATTAAAACCATACTTGTCTCAGAAAATGCGCAAGCCATCCGGTTTACCGAGAGTTTTTCCACATATTTTTACCAATGTAAGAAATCTTTTCGGTTTTTGAAGGAAATCAGCAGGGAATGTGAAGCGAGCCGGTCAGGGAATCGGCTCCTCCGGTTCCTTGACGACAACTGTTCCACTCGAACCGTTTCCGCCATCAGGATCGCCATCGCCCCGGCCGGTACCTGAAATTTCCATTACTTCATTTTCGACGTCCCTGGATGCGGAAGCCAGGCGGTAGGATGCAACGGTCATCCCGGGAAATTCGGGATGGTTGTTATTTACCTGTTCCGCACCAAGCAGAGCCCCGTTTTTCCATTGGATTGCGTAATTGGTATCGCTGTCGGATATAATGGTGAGCCGGTCGCCATCCTCCAGTCCGGTCGTTTCTCCGGAGCTCAGTGTCTTCATTTCAGAGCCCCTTCTGCCTTGCGAACTTGTGATAAAACGGATCTGATGATTTTTTCTGCTGTCGGTCTGGTTTGAGATGCTTCTTTTGGTGGTGGCGGCACTCATGCTTTCCTCCTTCCGGTGAATTGATGTGATAAGATAGTTTCAGTCACTGTGCATCAGGCACATGCCGAATATAAAAAAATAATACTTCCGTCATGCATCGTTCTTCATGCTGGATCATAAAAAAACCAAGGCCCTCCCACCCCACGGAGAACCGGGAGCGAGAGGGCCAAGTGCTCTCTTAAGCATGCGTCACCCTTATAATTGGATTTGTCACAGCCAAAAAAGTGATCCGCTTTTTCAACTGCCATAAAACGTTATTCGTGACATCTCATCTCATCACATCTCACTCATACAATACGAAGATGGCTGCGTCTTGTCACCGCATGATCATGCGGTTTGATGCTGCATTTTTTGCCGTCTTTCCACCCCGATTGCCCCCGGCCAGGTCATGTTCTGCACTGTTCAAACCAAACTTGCCCGTAGATTTTTGATGATCAATTTGCTATCATTAAACCCTTATTTGAACACCTGAAAACCACATACAGGAGCTATGAGCAACGATATTTTCGGAATTGTAAAAGAACTCAAAACCCCTACCGGCACCCACAGGTACTACAGCCTGTCCGAACTGCAGAAACAGGGCCATGGCATCGAGAAACTGCCCTTCACCATCCGTATCCTCCTTGAAAATGCGCTGCGAAACTATGACGATTTCGCCGTCAAAAAGGAGCATATCGAGACCCTTTTGAACTGGTCTCCGGACGGAGTGCCCAGTGACATTCCCTACATGCCGGCCCGCGTGCTCATGCAGGATTTTACCGGTGTGCCGTCCGTAGTGGATATTGCCTCGATCCGTTCGGAGGTTGGACGCCAAAAGGGTAAGGAAAACGCATCCAAAATCAATCCGCAGGTCCCCGTCGACCTGATCATCGACCACTCTGTCCAGGTCGATTATTTCGGCACCCGCGACGCCTATCGCCTCAATGTCGAAAAGGAATACGAGCGCAATGAAGAGCGCTACAGCCTGCTCAAATGGGCACAGCAGGGGTTCGCCGATTACAGCGTGCTTCCTCCCGGGCTTGGCATCTGCCATCAGGTTAACCTCGAATACCTCGCCAAAGGCATCTACCTGCGCGACGGCTACGCCTTCCCGGATACTCTCGTCGGTACCGACTCCCACACCCCCATGGTCAATGGTATCGGTGTGGTTGGATGGGGTGTCGGAGGGATCGAAGCGGAGGCCGTCATGCTCGGCCAGCCGATTTACATGCTCAATCCGGAGGTTGTGGGGCTCAAGCTGACCGGTTCCCTGCCGGAGGGCGCCACGTCAACCGACCTGGTGCTGGCGGTCACCCACCTGCTTCGCGGTCACGGTGTCGTGGGTAAATTTGTGGAAGTCTTCGGCGACGGACTCGCCAACCTGACCGTGCCCGACCGCGCCACCATTTCCAACATGTCCCCCGAATTCGGCTGCACCGTCACCTTCTTCCCCATTGATGACCGCACCCTCGATTACATGAGGCTCACGGCACGCGATGAGGACCACATTCAGACTGTAGAGCTGTATACAAAAAACAACATGATGTGGCGGGAAAATGAGGAAAAGATCACCTATTCCAACCAGCTGGAACTGGATCTCGGGGATGTGGTTCCTGCCATCTCGGGCCCGAAGCGCCCGCAGGACAAAATCGTGCTCACCGACGTCAAGGACTCTTTCATAAAGATCATGAAAGACACCTATGCCCGTGATTATATTGAGGTAGATGAACGTGAACGCTGGCTGGACGAAGGCGGGCAACCGGCCGACAGCATCACCCAGGATGATCCAAATTTGCGAATCCCCAGCGATGCCGATGTTTCCGTTGAAACCCAGCCAAAAACAGTGGATGGCCTCAAAACGGTAGAAGTAAAAACCGGTAATACCGAATTCCTTCTCAGCGACGGTTCTATCGTCATGGCCGCGATAACAAGCTGCACCAACACATCCAACCCCTCCGTGATGCTCGGCGCCGGCCTTGTGGCCAGAAAAGCTGTCGAAAAAGGACTGAACGTCAAGCCCTGGGTCAAGACCAGCCTGGCGCCCGGTTCAAAGGTAGTGACCACCTACTATGAAAAATCCGAGTTGCTCCCCTACCTTGAAGCGCTTGGTTTCCATGTGGTTGGATACGGCTGCACAACCTGCATCGGCAACAGCGGCGACCTGCCGCCCCATATCGCCAAGGCGGTTGAGGAGAACGACATGATCGTCTCCTCCGTGCTCTCCGGCAACCGGAACTTCGAGGCACGCATCCACCCGAGCATCAAAATGAACTTCCTGGCCTCGCCGATGCTGGTGGTCGCCTATGCCCTGGCCGGACGGGTTGATATCGACATGATCAACGAACCACTGGGATTCGGCCCCAATTTTGAACCGGTCTACCTGAAGGATCTCTGGCCAACAGAAAAGGAGATTCGGGACCTGATGGAAAAGGTCATCGAACCGGAGGACTTCCGCAGCAACTACGCCACCCTGTTTGAAGGTGATGACGTGTGGAAGGCGCTAAACGCTCCAACCGGACAGGTGTACGACTGGGACGGGGAATCTACCTACATAAAGGAAGCCCCGTTCTTCCGGGATATCACAGATACTCCGGATGCGGTTTCGGATATTGAGAACGCCCGGACGCTGCTGGTTCTTGGTGATTCCATCACTACCGACCACATCTCCCCTGCAGGGAAAATCGGAGAGAACAGCCCGGCGGGACAGTATCTTATCAGCAAGGGTGTCAAGCCGGTCGATTTCAACTCCTATGGATCGCGCCGGGGCAACCATGAGGTGATGATCCGGGGAACTTTTGCCAACGTCCGGATCAAAAACCAGCTGGTTGAGAAAGAAGGCGGGTGGACAGTCCACCATCCCTCTGGCGAGGAGATGTTTGTTTTTGAGGCCGCGCTGAAGTATGCGGAAGAGGGCACTCCGCTGGTCGTGCTGGGAGGCAAGGAGTACGGCAGCGGATCTTCGCGTGACTGGGCGGCCAAGGGCACCAACCTGCTCGGTATCAGAGCGGTCATTGCCGAGAGCTTCGAACGGATCCACCGAAGCAACCTGGTCGGGATGGGTGTGCTGCCACTTCGTTTTGAGCCGGGTGAATCACGCCGGAGCCTTGGACTTTCCGGGGACGAGGTGTTCACCATCAAGGGCATTGCCGATGATCTTTCACCGAACAAGGAGCTTGAGGTCACGGCCGCCAAAAGTGACGGCAGCGAAGTGCGTTTCAAGGCAATTGCCCAGCTTAACTCGGAAGTGGAAATCGCCTATTACAGGAACGGCGGCATCCTGCAGTATGTGCTGCGGCGATTCCTTAAGGATATGTAGAACGATTCCTGAAGGATATGCAGAACGAACAAAGGCCTGGCAAGTCATACTTGTCAGGCCTTTATTATTTTCTGGC
>RECX01000346.1 GCA_007693825.1 Balneolaceae bacterium | reverse complement strand
AAAAAACCGTGGTGATCTCTATTAATTTTTTCGCCTTTCCGGCATGACGCCTGACAATCAAAACAGATTGGGTATCCTTTTCGACATGGACGGTGTTCTTGTGGACAGCAATCCCGTCCACAAAGAGGTAATCCGCGCGTTCTGCTCACGACATGGAAAAACCATCAGCGAATCGTTCTTTCTGGAAAATATTTCGGGACGGACCAACAGGGAGTGGATCCCGCTCGTTTTTCCCGATAAATCCATTCCCGAAATTGACCGGCTTGCGGATGAAAAAGAGCAGCTGTTCCGGGAGAGTTTCCATCCCGCCGCTGCTGTCACACCCGGACTCCTGCCGTTCATCAAAGAATTGCGCAGCAACCGGATACCGATGGCTGTCGCCACATCCGCCCCGGAGGAAAATGCGGTTTTTATCCTCGAAAAACTCCGCATCACCCACTATTTTGATGCCGTGCTGCATGCCGCCAACGTATCCAGAGGGAAACCGCACCCGGAAATTTACATCAAGTCGGCCCGCGCCATTAGGTTGGATCCCGGACAGTGCATCGTTTTCGAAGACTCTGTTGCCGGTGTTGCAGCCGGCAGAAAAGCCGGAGCCCGTGTGATCGGTGTCACGGGAACCCATACCCGTGAGGAGTTGGGTGCCTGCATCAAGATCATTGCGTCTTTCGAGGAGATTGCATTCACCGACCTGATGCAACTTTGATTCGGTGACGGTCCACCAGAAGCAGTCGGCACAGATCAGAAGCAACCGGCACAGATCAGAAGCAGCCGGCACAGATACAGATCGCGTACCCGGATCTGCAGGCCCGGGTATCATTCGCATTCACACAACGCCCCGCGGGGTTGCATCCACGATTCCTAACGCTGCTGATTGAACAACGCCCCGCGGGGTTGCATCCACAATTCCCCGCGGTGCTGATTCAACAGTACCCTGCGGTGCTCCCAAAATGCCTTGCATTGATGCGAGGTTAACAGGGTGATACTACAGCTCTGCAATCACTTCGCCGCAATCGATCATCTCCGGACCGTGGTATGGATTGGCAACACGGGAAGTCCGGCTTAGCCATACGACACCGTCATCACCATTGTGCGGACAATGGAAAGCGTACAGTTTGTCTCCTGGATTTCCAAAATGCTCAATAAAATCCAGCATTGTGGCCGAGAGTGATGCCATTGCCTTTCTTTGTTCTACGATGTTTTCAGCATCCACAATATCGCCGGTAGCCTGGACCAGTCCGCTGCGGAGTTCGTGCCACAAGGGCAGCTTATCCTCAGGGAACACGGCATCCGGGGCAGTGCAAAAAGTTGTCTCCAGGCGCTCCGCCCACGCGGCGGAAAGATCCGAACGATTGTGGACCAGGCCATCCTTTGCATTCATGTACTGATCAATCATTCGCTCAAACCTTGTCGCAAAATCATCATTCTGGGCTTGGACAACAGAAATACCTGATAGCAGAAGTGCGGCTAAAATCAGGGTTACGGGCTTTCTCATATTCACCTCTCCATTTGGGTTATCGGTGAAACAATCTGATTGTAAGGAAAATGAGCAGAATCCGGAAAAAAGAAAAGTTTTTCCGCATGTATTGATATATTTTTACATTTTCAACATACCCGGATCCCGAAATTATTACCCCACAATCCCGAAATCATTACCTGATTGCAATGAATTACCGAACTCTCTGCAAAAAATCTAACGGCATCAGCACAGGCCGAATGATTGCCATCACAATCCTGGCTATTCCGGTTCTTTTCTTTCTCTCTTCCTGTGAACGTCACACGCATGACATCATCATCACGAACGGCACGATCTACGATGGAACCGGCGGCACGCCCTACAGCGGCGGCATTGCCGTGCGTGAAGGCCGCATCACCCACGTCGGTGAGCTTCCTGACGGTTTGTCGGCGCCCGAAATAATCGATGCCCGCGGCATGGCTGTCGCACCCGGGTTCATCAACATGCTCAGCTGGGCGGATGTACCCCTGCTGCACGACGGGCGCTCCATGAGCAACATCAAACAGGGGGTGACGCTGGAAGTCATGGGAGAGGGATGGTCCATGGGTCCGTTCACCGACCGGATGGCCCTGGAACGCGAAGAGGATCAGGGGGATATTACCTACGATGTAACCTGGCGTACCCTCGGCGGTTTTCTGGAGCATCTGGAAGAGCGCGGCGTATCCACCAACGTGGCATCCTTTGTAGGGGCCACAACGGTGCGGATTTACGTCCTCGGCCGTGACGACCGCGCACCCTCTTCCGATGAACTGGCCAAAATGCAGGAACTGGTCAGGGAAGCGATGCAGGAAGGTGCCATGGGACTCAGTACCGCCCTGATCTATGCCCCTGCCTGGTATGCCGATACCGATGAGCTCATAGCACTGGCATCTGCGGCCGCCGAATACGACGGTGTGTATGCCACCCACCTGCGCAGCGAGGGGGACCGTTTCCTCGAGGCCATCGAGGAGATGCTTGAGATTGCGGAAGAAGCCGGAATCGCCGCCCATATCCACCATCTCAAGGCGGCTGGGACCGAAAACTGGCACAAAATCGACGAGGTGATCGAACGCGTGGAACAGGCGCAGCGGGACGATCACGACATTACGGCCAACATGTACATGTACACCGCCGCATCCACCCAGCTGTCAGCGGTCGTGCCGCCATGGGCCCGGGAAGGCGGACGCCGGGCCATGATCGAGCGGTTTCAGAATCCGGTCATACGGGCCGAAATTATCGATGAAATGGAACGCCCGGATCCCGAATGGGAAAACTTCTTCCAGATGGTGTCTTCGCCGGATGATATCACCCTGGTAGGGTTCCGGTCCGACAATCTGCAGCGTTTCATCGGCTGGTCGCTGGCCGAAGTGGCCGAACTGCGCGGCACGCCGCCATCCGAGACGGTGCTGGACCTTATCACCGAAGATGATTCCGGCATCAGTGCGGTGTACCATCTTATGTCCGAGGAAAACGTCGAGAGGCAGGTGCAGCTGCCGTGGATGGCCTTCGGATCCGACGGCGGGTCGATAGCGGCCGAGGGCGCATTCCTCAACCGGAATCCGCATCCACGCGCCTATGGAAATTTCGCCCGGCTGCTGGGCCATTATGTCCGGGACCTGGGACTGGTTACACTGGAGGATGCGGTCCATCGGCTTACGGCGTTTCCGGCCGGGATACTCGGGATCGACCGGGAACGCGGCTGCCTGGCGGAAGGATACCATGCCGATATTGCCATTTTTGATCCGGAGGCGATCCGGGACCACGCCACATATGACGACCCGCACCATTACGCCACTGGTGTCCATTATGTGCTTGTAAACGGTGTGACGGTGCTGCGCAACGGAGAGCATACGGAAGCCATGCCGGGCAGGTTCGTACGGGGACCGGGATGGCAGGATCGGAACTGAACTCTGTCAGAATTGAAATCCGGCAGGCTTGATGATGGACTTAACTCTCAACCAGACGGAAGACAACGGCTGTTTCAGAAGCGCCAGGCGGAAGACAACGGCTGTTTCAGTAGCGCCAGGCGGAAGACAACAGCTGTTTCAGTAGCGCTGCTTGAGCTATGATTCTGATTCAGATATGCTGCTTCAGAGGTACTCCTCAAGGTAAGCGTAATCCGGGGTCAGTCGCCCGTTGTGTACAATAATGGCACGTTTCAGTTCCGCCGGCAGTTGCAACCTGTCGAAAGAAACCTGGAAATCGGCTCTTGCCAGCGCGGGGATCCACGGCGACAGCAGCCGGCTGAAATGTTCCGAGGATTCGCGCGGCAGCTCGCTGGGGAGAATATCCACGGCCATGACCGTCACGCCCGGACCTTCAAAACCCATGATATGGTCACCGGTGGCCGGGTCGTACACGAATACGGGGTCCTCGATCCCGGTGGCCTTCACCGTGCATTCCACGGAGCCCTCCGGGTCGCAGGTGATGTCGCCGATCACGGAGAGTCGAAGCGAGCCCTGTTTTTCCCGATTCCTGAGCCACTCCCGGGTCACCAGTCGCGGGTATTTTTCATCCCAGTAAATACCATTCACCAGCACGTCCACCGGTTCCAGGAAATGTTCAAAGCGGGATTCGTAGGCATCCGGATGCGCGATGTAATCCGCAAGATAAAATTCCTTGCCTTCCCTGTGAACCATGTAATCGGCCGGGATCAGGTTCACCAGATATATTTTACGGGGATCATCGCACTGTTCCCGGCTGTTGTCCCGGGCAAGCCGGGCCGCCGGGATCTTTTCCACCGGCAGCAGGTCCATGATTTCCAGGGCGCCCTGTGCCACATTTCCGTCTCCGGTCACGGCAAACAGCAGCGGTCCCGCCCCCTCCGGCAGTCCGCGGGTGAGCAGCTCCTCCCCTGCCTGGCGGATATCCGATTTGGCCTCGTCCAGAGAATCATAGGTTGCGGCCTGGCGGATCTTTTCAAAAGGATTGGCCTTTCCGAGTACCTTCAGGCGCTGTCCCAGCGTCCAGAGTGTGTTGATCATGCCGGCGATTCCCGCATGCCGGCCAAAGAAAATGAGGCGTCGGCCCTGCTCGTCGAGGATGCGTTCGTAGTCGATCAGGCTGGCACCCGCATCCATCAGATCCCGAAGCATCGGCATGTTCTGTGACTGTCCCTTGATCACATGCGAAAAATAGACATACACCTTTCCCTTTCGGAAATAACCGACGGGCATCTCTTTGACGCCGAGTATGATATCGCAGCCGGAAAGGTCACCGGTCACTTCGGCTCCGGCCGCTTCAAATTCCCGGTGTGTAAAGATGCGCTTGGGCGAGGTTTGCACCTTGAACGGGATGCCATGCTCATTGACCAGCGAGCGGACATCGTTGGGCACCAGCGGAGTACGGCGCTCCGGCGCATATTTGTCCTCGTGACGAATACCTGTTCGGTTCATGGCAAGTTACAGCACGATCTGCATCTGAAGAGTGAGCAGGTTTCCGGGATCGGCATTATCCCGGCGGTCACTGCGCACTTCATAATTGAGTGAGATGCGGGTTTGTCCCTGCAGGTAGTAGTTGAGTCCGGCCGTGAGGATGGTCAGCGCCGAGTCGGAAAAATCCGGATCGGTATCCGGGCGATGCATTTCGAGCCGCAGGATGCCCTGCAGTTCCTCGTTGAAATGATACCCGGCCAGCACGTAGCCGCCATGCTGGTTCAGATTACTGCCTGCCGGTTGTTCATCCGTACGAATGATGTATTCGCCGCGGATCAGCAGCGGATCCGAGCGCCAGGTCGCATCCACCCCGAAGCGGAACCGGTTGGGTTCGGCGGCGACCGGTCTTTTGCCCATATGAAACGATGCTCCCAGGGCCAGTTCGCCGGTGGCCTGATATCCGAACCTTCCGATAAGGTCTTTCGGGTCGATGCGTTCGGCGACATTGGCTCCGGTTCCGTTTATGAGTGCGATGGCATAGCTGATTCCGTCCTGGGAACCGCTGGCCTGGATGCCGACGTCGCGGAACATGCGCAGGTCGTTCATCCGGCGCACTGTCAATGAGCGCTCAATGGCGGGATTCATGAAAATGGGTTCCGGTCCTTCGAGACCGAAAGGCACCAGGAACTGTCCCGTCCGCAGCCGGAACATCGGATGGATGTCAAAATCTACAAATGCGTTGACCAGCTGGGGATTGCGGTTAGGCGGCTCCAGTGCACCGGCGACAATATTGAGGGAGATCAGTTCATTAAACCGGCCAGCTATTCCGACCCGTGCGCGGTGAATTGAAAACGCCGCTTCCGGATCGGCATCCTCTTCGTAGGTGAAATTCTGCTCCATGAAACCGGTAACACGGTAGGAAGGATAGGGATTGTCGCCTTGTCCGGCCGCCTGGCTGCCGGCAATACCAAAGGCGTTGCTGCTGAGCATGAGAAGGACAAGTGTTGTGATGGCAGCTGTTCTGGAAAGAGGCGAAATAAACGTTTTCATCTTTCTGTAATCATTTGGTACTTTTGCAATAATGTCACGATGATCAATAACGTAAGATAAGCAATTATGGAAGAGTTTGAAGTATCCGGCAATAATCTCATCCGATGG
>RECX01000290.1 GCA_007693825.1 Balneolaceae bacterium | reverse complement strand
TGTTATGGTCCGGATATGTGCTGCATTCCGCATTTCTGGTGCGGTCCGGATATCTGCTGCACTCCGCATTTCTGGTGCGCTCTTTGCTCATATCTCCGCTTCCAGTTCAATAATCAGTTTCCGGGCTTCTCCGAGATCCGACATCATGTCCCTGGCTGAGGGATTCGGGGTATACCGGATGTTGGCGCACTTTTCCAGCAGGGTACGGACCCGCCTTACCAATGGCCTGCGCACATTATTTTTTTTCAGCTCTGTGGCCATATCGTCAATGGAAAGTCCGGCATTGGGAAGGTCGAGCCGATCCGCGATATAGCAGTTGACCGCTCTCTGGATGACACCGTAGACTTCTTTTGTCCCGGTGATCTCCGATGTGCCCTTCAGCATCCTGTTGGCGGTGTCGGCAGCCTGTTGCCTGCGTGAAAAGGGGATGTCGTTGGTCAGCCGGCTTTGGTAGATGTAATTTTTGTATCCGTAGGCAAACGCACCGGCCGGGAGTACCAGTGCAAACCAGAACCACCAGGTGAGCCATGGGGACCGTTGCCGTGAAGCGGACCAGTTTACCGAACCCCGGATAGGCGTAAGCCGGATGCGATGGTCCTGGGCAATGGTGATGCGGGCATTGGGATCCCGGACCACCTCGACGGTCAGGGCCGGCAGAGTATGGCGCTCATATTGACGACGGATATCGTCATAGACCAGTATCGTGTTTTGAGGAATGGTAAAGGTGCCGGCATTGCGGGCTATAAGCACATCCCGGAACTGTTTGGTTCCGGACATCTGGGGCGACCGGTGGTTTCTGTCAATGATCTCCCTTGGGCGATGTGTGTCAAAACTGGACGGATATTCAAATACGGGCCTTGTTATGAGTCCCAGGTTGCCGGATCCGTGTATTTCCGTGACCACATCCACGGATTCTCCAAGCTTGACCACATTCTGGCTCAGCGTTCGCTCCACCCGGAACTGGCCAAGCGCACTGATCAGCTGTCCGTCCGTCGGCGGTGCCGGCGGCGCCAGAATACGCAGTGTCCTTGGCGGCGTGGCAAGGTCAACGTTGCGCTGCTCGCCGAACCCGTCAAAGAACCCGCTGAACTCATCGCGAAAACGTCCGCTCTGCCGCACCGAGGCCCTGATCGTGAAAGCAGGGATGGAGAGCTCGCCTGTACGCGTAGGGAAAAGGGCATAGCGGTTCAGCACGGCGCGACGGTACGGCGCGCCATCCAGAATAATGGACTCGGGACGGCGGGTTGGACTCCGGTTCAGGTCCTCCCGCCAGAACCCTTCGGTCTGCCAGCTCTGGGTCACATGGAAGTTGTTGACCTCAATGGTATTGCGGAAGTAAAGCACGATCTCGGCCACGATCTGCTGTCCGCGCACCGGCCGATCCTCGCTCAGCTCCAGCTCCAGGAACATATCCGGCCGCTGGGTGCGCCGGGCCTGTGGCCGGAGCACCTCTTGTCCGGGCGGACGTATGCGGACGGTGATCGGGCGGGTATGGTAATCGCGCCCATCCACCGTGACATACACCGAGGGAATCTGATAGGAGCCCTCCTGAAGTGCAAGAAGGGAGTAACTGTAGCGGTAGCTCATCTGGGCAATGCCGTCGACCAGCGAATAACGGCTGCTGGTCTGGGGAAGGCTGGATACGTACTGCATGCCGTCCAGCTCGGGAAGTTCCGGACGTGATACCGTTCGCGGTTCCCGGCTAAGGATTTCAACGGTAAGTGTAAGTTGCTGTCCAACAGCTATATGCGTGGATGATACACTTGCGGAAACGCGCACATCGCTGCCATGTGCCCGGGTGGATGGAAACACCGTCATCAGTCCCGTGACCAGAAGCAGCGCAGGTATCATCAAAGGAGGGAATGCCCGTTTGTGGTTGCGCCGGTTGCACGGCCCAGGTGAAAAAAATGTGAGAAACGCGAGGTTCATCCGGCCTACCAGTCTTTTTCATGGGGTTCAACGGAATCATGCTGCCGTTTCTTGAAATCCTTGATCAGATCTTTTTCAATCTGTTCAAGCGCATTCATGATATCCTCGGCGTGCTCAAGCTGCTGCTCCGTGATCTCGGGTTGCTGGCCTTGCTGCTGGTCCTGATCGGAAGCCGGGGTCTCGTCCTCAGCCTCCGACTGGGATGGATCGGGCTCTTCCTGATCGGGATCCTGGTCCTGCGTCGGCGGAATGGGGCTGTCCTGCGGATCCTGCTGCTGGTCCTCCTGCTGCTCGTCATCCCCCTGATCGGGGGGCGAATCCTGCAGACGCCTGCGAATAAGCTCGTAGTTGAACTTGGCGTCTTCATCCTGCGGGTCCAGTTCTATCGCATCCTGAAAAAACCGGAGCGCCTCCCTGAGATTCCCGTCATGTCCATAAATAAATCCGAGGTTGTACTCCGCCGCAGCCCTGCCGGTGTCATCGCCAACCAGTTCACGGAACTGCTGAAACGCATCCACCGACTCCTCGAACTTGCCCTGGTAGGCCAGCGCGTTGCCAAGATTGAACAGGATGCGCGGTGAATCGGGGTCGCGCTCCAGGATCTCGCGGTAAAGCACTTCCGCTCTCTCAAAATCCCTGTCCATGAACGCACGGTTCGCTTCCCTGGCCCGGTTGTTGGTGACCGAACCGGTGAGGACGAGCGCAAAAAGCATCGCGATGATCAGCAGATAGTTGCCATTCATTGCAAAATAGGATTTAAGAGGTTTCACTGTGCGAAATCACTCAGCCGGTGAGACGAACAATAATGTCATTTTTGGGATTGCAGAATACACAAACGGGTTTTCATGGGTGGATGGACAAACAGGGCTCCAGTCATAACTGCTCGGCCACGGCCATCGTTTCTTCATCCATTTTCATATTGTTGAATACATTGCTGACGTCGTCACTATCCTCAAGATAACTCATCAGCTTGAAATTTGTCAGTGCGGTCGATCCGTCGAGTTTGACATCGGTCGCGGCCACCCACTCAAGTTCCGCGTTAGAGATGTTGTACCCGAGTTCCTCCAGCCGGTTGTGTACCGTGAAGAGATCCTCACGGCGGGTGGTCACTTCCAGCTGATCGGGATCCTCATCGTTGATATCCTCGGCGCCGGCATCGATGGCCTCAAGCATGAGCTCTTCCTTGTCGATTCCTTCGGCCGGGATGGTGATGATGCCCTTCTGTTCAAACAGGTAGGATACGGATCCGCTGGTGCCCAGGTTGCCGCCAAAGCGGGTGAAGGCGTGACGCACTTCGCCCACCGTACGCTTGGCATTGTCCGTGGCCGCCTCCACAATGTAGGCAACGCCTCCCGGACCGTATCCCTCATAGACCACCTCTTCAATGCTGTCGCCGGTCCCCAGTTCGCCGGTGCCCTTTTTGATGGCACGCTCGATATTGTCCTTGGGGAGGTTGTTGGATTTTGCATTGTCGATGGCCAGGCTGAGACGCGGGTTTCCGTCCGGATCACCGCCCCCCAGACGGGCGGCTATGGTGATCTCGCGAAGGTTACGGCTGAAAACCTTGGACCGGGCAGCGTCCACACCGGCTTTCTTGCGTTTGATTTTTGACCACTTGGAATGACCTGCCATAAAAAAAGTATATCAGATAGTCTTGAGTAACCACAAAGGTAATTAAGAGGACGGCGCCGGGGCATCCGCGGTCATTATTTTGCAATGACCCCATCACGGAAATATACAACGAACCTGCATAACAGTTCCATAATGACTTTTCTCTCTCAAAAAACGAATAAAACAGGAAAAGTATATATCCGGCGGAATGTTTTTACCCGGAAATAACCTTTACAGAGGAGGAGCGATGCAAGGCAGTACCGGTTAAGGTTGTTTGCCGGAACTTGCGGCGGAGTGGATGGCAGTCATTCATGGCATGGCACCGCATCGCACCGCATCGCATCGCTACCGCACCGCATCGCAACCGCATGGCACTGAATGGAACGTTGCCATAATATTTGGTGTAAATCCGTACCTTGGCAGCAGGTCGCGAGAAAAAGCCATTTCGATCCGGATCCATCCAGAACATGAGTAACAGATAAAAAAGCGTATGAACATAGGTATTGTATTGTATCCAACGTATGGTGGCAGCGGCGTGGTTGCGACCGAGCTTGGCAAAGGACTGGCCGCGCGCGGACACAATGTCCATTTCATCAGCTATGCCCGGCCCATGCGGCTCGACGAGTTTCACGAAAATATTACCTTCCACGAGGTCACGTTTTCGGCCTATCCGCTGTTCGAATACCCCCCCTACGACCTGGCCCTTGCCAGCCACCTGGTGGATATCATTACCTACCAGAAACTGGATCTGCTGCACGTGCACTACGCCATTCCGCATGCAACATCCGCCTATCTGGCCAAGCAGATCCTGGGGGAAAAGGGGCAAAAAATACCGGTGATCACCACCCTCCACGGAACGGATATCACCATTGTGGGCAGCGATCCCAGCTATGCCCCGGTGGTCACCTTCTCCATCAATAAAAGCGACGGGGTGACGGCCGTATCCGAGTATCTGCGGGAGGAGACCTGCAAACGGTTCAAAATCGAAAAGAAGATCGAGGTGATCCCCAACTTCATTGATCTTGTGCGCTTCAGCAAATCGGAAAAGAGCCATTTCAAAAAAGCACTGTGTCCGAACGGGGAGAAAGTGCTGGTGCATGTAAGCAATTTCCGCGAGGTCAAGCGGGTCAGCGATACCGTTGAAATCTTCCACAAGGTGCTTCAGAGCGGCATTCCGGCGCACCTTTTACTGGTCGGCGACGGGCCGGACCGCCCCAAGGTGGAGTCACGTTGCCGGGAACTGCAGATTTGCGGAAAAGTGCGTTTTCTCGGCAAGCAGGAAAAAATCGAGGATATCCTTTCCATTGCCGACCTGTTCCTGATTCCGTCGGGTTCCGAAACGTTCGGCCTGGCCGCGCTCGAAGCAATGAGCTGCAGCGTGCCGGTCATCAGTTCCGACATCGGCGGCCTGCCCGAGCTGAATATCCACGGCGAAACCGGCTATCTGTGCGAACTCGGCGACACCGGCACCATGGGCGACTATGCCATTTCCATTCTCCGGGATGAGCAGCTGCACCGGCAGCTTTCGGAAAATGCCCGCAAGCGTGCCGAAGTGTTCGAACTCAACCTGATCGTCGACCGTTACGAGGCCTACTATCATTCCGTGATGGAAGGGATGCAAGCGGCTTCTAAACGCTGAAAGATCATCAAAGGCCGATCGGCCTGATCACCCGCTGATCGCCCGGGTGACTTCCTGGGCGGCTTCCTTGAGCAGCACGGCCGAGATGACATTCAGATCGCTTTCGTCGATGATTTTCTTGCCTTCCTCGGCATTGGTGCCCTGCAGGCGTACAATGAGCGGCATTTTTTCGAGTTTTCTGACGATCTCGGGATCCTTGACCGCTTCCAGAATGCCGTTGGCAACCCGGTCGCACCGCACGATGCCACCGAAAATGTTGATCAGGATCGCTTCGACGTTGGGATCCTTCAGGATGATGCGGAACCCGTTGCGCACCGTATCCACGTTGGCACCGCCGCCCACATCCAGGAAGTTGGCGGGTTCGCCCCCGGCCAGCTTGATCATATCCATGGTGGCCATGGCCAGTCCGGCCCCGTTGACCATGCATCCGACATTGCCATCCAGCTTGATGTAATTCAGGTCGGATTCGACCGCTTCCACTTCCAGCGGATCTTCCTCGGATTTGTCGCGCAGCTTGCAGATTTCGGTCTGACGGAACAGCGCGTTGTCGTCAAAGTTGATTTTCGCATCCAGGGCCACGATGTCATTATCATCCGTCAGCGCAAGAGGATTGATTTCGACAATGGATGCGTCGGTTTTCTCGAAGGCCCTGTAGAGCGCCATGATGAATTTCACGGCTTTCTTGAACGGATCACCGGAAAGTCCAAGCGCAAAAGCCAGCCGTCGTGCCTGGTGTCCGTGCAGCGCAATTCCCGGCTCCACCCACTCCTTGACGATCTTCTCGGGGGTCTCTGCCGCCACTTTCTCGATTTCCACCCCGCCCTCGGTCGACACCATGATCACGTTCTG
>RECX01000332.1 GCA_007693825.1 Balneolaceae bacterium | reverse complement strand
CGATCTGGATCACGGCCATGCCCGGCACGTTCCAGTTGTCCTCGGTGAAACGGAAGTAGCTCCCCTCCACCAGCGAAATGCTATTGTCACCGCGCACCCGGCCGAAATTCATCACTACTTCGTCCCCCGGGGCCGGCGGACCGGACAGGTAAAAATAGACGACTCCGACATTGCCGGTGTACTCGGTATCCATGACGAGCTCTTCAGGGCCGAAATGCTTCGTGATAAACCCTTCCAGCGGATGGATGAGCGATCTGCGGAACCATCCCGGCTCCTGCTCGGCCTCGGCCTCCCTCTCAGCCAGATCCTGCTCCAGTGCCGGATTGAATCCCTGGTCGAGGTTCCACTGCCGGGCAAAGGCCACGATGGAATCCACTTCACTGCGCAAGCGGTTCTCCGTGCTCATCTCCAGTTCCGGCGGATGAGCCACAATATGCAGCGGTTCGTCTTTGGCTTGCACGTCAATATCCCCGGGATGGACTATCTCCGTAATTTCAATATCCGGGCTGGTCCGGGCCAGCACATCCACATTATCGAGCCCCGTCACACTTTCAATAAAGCCGGCCACAATGACCAGCGCGCCCTGACCCGTGATCATGGCAATGCGGTAGAACGTACTGCGCACACCGACAAACCAGGCCTGCTCATGCTTCGAAAGGCCGAGCATGTAAAGCCCGTCCGCGGCAATATCGTGCGTGGCCGAGCTGAACGCCATAATCCAGAAGAAAGCAAGCGTCAGCTGCAGAAAGCCGGGCAACGGGGTTGTGAAGGCGACGGCCGCCATACACACACCGATGATCAGCTGCATGGTGATGATCCACCAGCGCTTGGTCTTGAGCAGGTCCACGAGCGGGCTCCACAGCGGCTTGATCACCCATGGCAGATAGAGCCAGCTGGTATAGAGGGCAATCTCCGTGTTGGAAACGCCAAGGCGGTTGTACATGACCACCGTGACGAACATGACGATAACATAGGGAATCCCCTGTGTGAAATAGAGCGTCGGAATCCAGGCCCAGGGATTCCGGTAGGTCGGTTTGGATTGCGACATGCGTTATGTCCTGTTAAATGATGTCCCTTGTAAAGGTCTGTTGGATGCGTATTGTGTCATGCAAATCGTCGGTCGACATAAAAAAGCTATTGCGGAAGGTAAGAAAAGTCAGGTTCCGGCGCTTAAAAAAAGCCATTCCGGGATGTGACAGAATGGCTTTGCAATACTGGTGCAACCCGGGAACCGGGTGCTTGAAATAATACAGTGGGATGCGGAACGGATGCAACTGCGCAAGCCGGCAGGAACAAGCCGGCAAAGAACCGTCACCGCGTCCGGTTCAGTTATCGGGAAGCAGCATCACCCGGTCGACATCGTCGTTCGCCTCGGTCGGGAAGATGACCATGGTGTAGTTGCGGCTGGCATCCAGCACAACTTCCTGTGAGAAAATGACCTCCGAACTTTCGGCAGCGGTTAATTTCACTTCGTACGTGCCGGGATCCGTCGGGAAGTAAAGCGGCATTTCTGCGGGTGCGGTTGCAGCATCTCCTCCCTCGTTGTTAAAGCCGATACCTAACAGAAACAGGTTTTCGTCACTGATGCTTCCGCCGGGCTCGGTCAGGTAGATGTCCACTGCCGGTGCATCGGATACCGCGTGCAGCACGCGCAGACGGACCTGGCCTTCCGCATTGGGCGTGGGTTCGATTTCCATGGAGCGAATGTGCACATTGCCGGTTGCTGCCCCACCGTGAATCGCAAATACCGTGAAATTGCGCTCATAATCCAGAAAGCGCATATCAAGAAAGTTGCCGGCAAGATCATCCCGGAAGATCAGCGTGTCACCATCGGCATCGAGGAAACCATCGGGATTCCTGCCAACGGGGACATCAACGTACTCCGTGACATCGCCAAAACCAAGGCCGGTGAAGACAACATCTTCTTTGTGGAAATATTGAACGGAAGGTGCCATAGGCGCAACGTGAACAATTCTTACCGAAGCTTTGCCTTCCGGATAGGGATCTGAGGTCTCAAGAAGATCACAGGCATGGATTGTGACGATAAGCAACGTCACTGCCAATGCGTAAAAAAACAATCGTGTCATAGCATTTTTATATTTTTGAATGGCGGAATGTCCCTGATATCAATGATACATGATTTATCTTGTAAGATAAAAAAACTTTGTTAAAAAGGTATAAAAAAGCAGTTTTTTGTCCGGAAAACCGGAGCTGAAAAAACTTCGTCAAAAAACATTTATTTGCTGAACAGCATCTTCCGGCTCTGCGTGAAATCCCCGGCCTGCAGACGGTAGATGTAGACACCGGTTGCAATGGATCCGGCTTCAAATGTAACGGAATGGGATCCCGATGGCAGCGTTCCATTTACGAGCACAGCCACTTCCCTTCCCGTCACATCGTACACCGCAAGCCGGGCATGGTTCGCTTCCGGCAGCCGGAATGAGATGGTGGTTTCGGGATTAAATGGATTGGGATAATTCTGTCGTAATTCAAATTCCGTAGCCAGCATGGGTTCTTCACCGGCAGAGGTGACCACAACCTGCTGTTCGGAAAGTTCGCCTTCGACATTGTTGCGGCTCAGGGCCGTGACTATGTAGCGATATTCATTTCCTTGTTGGCCTGTCTCAAACTCATCAATAAAAGAGGTGAGACCTGTGAGTGCCACAAGAAAGGAGGCATCTTCAATAATCTCGGACGCCGGTCTCTGATCTTGGGCATCCACGCGATACACGGCATACCGGAAGCGGGCATCCTCATCTCTGCTTTGCGGTTTTCCCCACGAGAGCTGCACTTCAAGGTTGCCCGGATAAGCCACCAGGTCCTGTACCGCACCGGGTACAGCCATACTGCGCCATGGCATGGCCGGAATGATGGCCTTGTTATCGTATCGACCCGAAAAGACAGACCAGCTCTGGGAGATGCTCCGGTATCGGAAGTGGAGCTGGCCTTCCGCACCGCGTGAACGGGTGGTATCAATCTGGTTGCCTATTTCCCGCCGGACATCATCGTTTGCCGGATTCGTACCGATGTAGAGGTGACGATCGTTCTTTCTGTTCTGCACCCAATCGCCGACAATGTATTCAAAGCGCGGCGGTGTACCGATGGTCCAGTAAATTTGCGGGGCAATGTAGTCCACATGTCCCTGCTCCGCCCAGTGCCGGCTGTCCTGATAAGCACTGTTGTATCCCCAGAAACCGGCCCAGCCGTCCGCACTTTGCGGGTTGTAATGTCCCACCGGAGCCACTCCTATCTTCACCCAGGGCTTGCGCTCCTGTATTCCCTCGTACACCTCTTTTACAAATGTGTTGATATTATGGCGCCGCCAGTCGGCCAAATTGCCGATATTGTCCTCGTTGTATATCTGCATGGTGGCCATATCCGTGTTGAAGCCGCCATTATCGTAGCGGATATAGTCAAAATGGATGGCATCGATGTCGTAGTTCTCGACCAGCTCCATCACATTTCCGACCTGCCAGGCGCGGGCTTCGGGATGTCCCGGATTCAGCCAGGTCGTCATCACCGAATCCCCGCCGTCGATGTTGTAGGCCATCCACTCCGGATTGCTATATTTCACATGAAGCTGATCTTCGCGATCGCTGTCGCGTGTACTGCCGTAGGCGATCATGTTGACGTTGAACCAGGCATGAAGCTCCATTCCCCTGGCGTGCGTGGCATCGATCCACATTTGCAGGGCGTCCCAGTCGGGATAGGCTCCGGAGGGCGGGATCATGACGTGGGACCATGGCAGCCGCTCACTGGGATAGATGGCATCGCCACGTCCAACCACCTGCAGCACTATGGCATTCAGGCCCAGGCGCTCGGCCCGGTTCAAAATGTTGTTCATCATGTCTTCGGGCGGCGGCCAGCCGACCCCCGTCCAATCAGCTACGACCGTGGCAACCCATACACTCCGGAATTCATGTTTGGGGATTTCGGGTCTTTCAGCAGCAGTCGTTCGAAGGGACAAGCCGGCCATCAGCAGGCCGGACAGAAAGATAACGGAAATAATGCGATTCATCCTGGTAAGAGTAAGTGGCTATTGCTTTAGATAATGTGAGCCGGGATACGACGTATTCCCGGAAGCAGAAAACAATCCGGTTATTTCATGTGTTTAAAATTTCTGATTCATAAGGTCACATAGAATTCACATGACAGAATGTAATCATCCCCCTGTGTGTCAGCCGGAGGCTGTCATGTTCATTTCATAAGCATCATGGATCGGGTCTGGCGGAAGTCCCCGGCCTGCAAACGGTACAGGTAGACTCCGGATGCCACATCGGAGGCGTCCCACGTAACTGTGTGTGAGCCCGGGCTGTGGCTTTCATTCACAAGTGTGGCAACCCGGCGTCCCGCAACGTCAAATATCTCGAGCGTCACATGGGAAGTAACGGGAATTGTGAAGGTAATATTGGTGGCCGGGTTGAACGGGTTGGGAAAATTTTGCAGCAATTCAAACTGCTCCGCCACCAGATGCCCGGCATCCGTCGGCACGACGGACAGTTCCGTTTTCACGAAATCGCCCTCCACATTGTTCCTGCTCAGGGCAGCAACGTAATAGACGTAATCTTCACCACTGTCGCCTGCTTCGGGGTCATCTACAAAAGTGCGCTCGCCGGTAAGCGCCACGATATGGGCAGGGTTATCGATGATGAGCTGGTCAGAAATCACTTCCGAAACCTTTGCCCGGTACACCAGATAACGGAACAAGGGATCGGTTTCGCCGCGGCCGGGTGTCGGTTCCTCCCAGTCAAGGGTAACCTGGCTTCCCGTGACATCGGCCACCAGGTTGCGGACCGGGTTCGGCTCGCTCATACTGCGCCAGGGCATCGGCGGGACAATGGCCTGCTGGTCGTATCTGCCGGAAAAATTCCTGTTGGCCACATTGTCATTCCGGAAGTAAAGCTGTCCATCAGCGCCCAGTGCGCGCGTGCTGTCGATTTGCGCATCCAGCTCACTGCTCACGTAGGGTTGATACGCGGCTATCCCGACATAGATGAAGCGGTCATTCCGGCGCTTTTCGACCCAATCGTTCACAATGTAGGCAAACCGGGGGGGCGTTGTGGTACCGATATCCCAGTAGATCTGCGGGGCAATATAGTCGATGTATCCCTTCTCCGCCCAGTAGCGGCTGTCCTGCCACACACTGCTGTAGCCGTATCCGGCCCCCCATCCATCCGTGCTTCCGGCATCATAGTGTCCCAGAGGGGTCACGCCGATTCGCACGGTCGGACGCACCTCCTGGATGCCTTCATGCACCATGCGCACGAATTCTGTGACATTCCAGCGGCGCCAGTCGGCAAGCGTGCTCATGCCCTCCGGGTTATGTTCCGCCATCAGCGAGTTGTCGCGCGTGTAGCCCCCGCTGGCGTAGCGGATCCGGTCGAAATGGATGGCGTCGATGTCGTAGTTTTCCACCAGCTCCATCACATTGGCCACCTGCCACTCACGCGCTTCGGGAATGCCCGGGTTCATCCAGCCCTGTGACTCCATCCACCCGGAATTAGAAAAACGCACGTTAGGAATTGCAGCCGTCGCCGGCGCATCGTTATGGGAGTCATAAGCAACGGCAAAAGCATTGAACCACGCGTGCACTTCCAGGCCGCGTTTGCGTGCTTCTTCAATCAGGAACTGCAGCGGATCCCATCCCGGATCGTTGCCAGGCGTGCCGGTCAGATTGTAGGCCCACGGCAGGCGTTCGCTCGGATAATAGGCATCACCACGCGCCGAAGCCTGGAACACGATGGCGTTCATATTCTGACCTGCCATCTGGTCCAGGATCCGGATCAGGGAACTCTGCTGGCCTGATCGTGAGGTGGTTTTGGGCCAGTCCAGCCCCCAGGCCGTTGTGACCCAGATGCTCCGGAACTCTTTTTTAGGCGAGGGCGGAGGATCCGCCGCGACGGATGATGCCATGACAGTAAACAATAAAGGCATGAGAATCGAAACAATCAGAAGGTAACGCAGTGATATCATTTTTTTACGGAATAGGTCACATTGTGGATGCGCACTTTTGTGGATGCGTAAATTTTTGGATGCGCAG
>RECX01000337.1 GCA_007693825.1 Balneolaceae bacterium | reverse complement strand
TTTTTCACTTCAACGATTGAAGAATGGAAAATCAACTTGTTTTATCCGGGCCTTATGGAAGATGAAATTCCTGAATCTGCTAACGAAGTTGACCGCATTACGGTAAGCCTTAAGGATAATTGCAGGGGCGTCTTCTAAGTAAGCATTCTACCAGCGTAAGCGTCTCACCAATGTGAGCATCTTACCAAACCATGTCTTTTTGTTTTCCAGTCGTGCTGATCATTGTGATCGATAGTGATGATCCTTCCACTGATTTATGAGGATGATCATTTTCCTCGAAGTCTGTCAAAACCCGCTTATGTACAAGTATCTTTATAGCAAGGAATAAGCGCAAAATCTGGAAAATAATTTGCATTTCAACCAATTGGATGGCATCCGGCTCCGGGATGCGGATAACTGCTTTGCCTGCGGCTGCAAGTATTATAATGGCTGGAGCTGTGTGCGACTCTTTTTTGACTTGCCTGTCGATAGTTGCGTAGAGAACCTTCAAAACGCATTATTCAAGCAATCAATCGTTTTTTTTGAAACGATATCTGTCAGTTTATACAAAAAGAGACTGCAAGGCTTCTGACTTTCTTGAAAAGTGTAGCTTTGCCTAAAGAATAAAAATATTTGCATAGTTATGGCGCGGAACATAATTTAGTAGCGGTTTGGATTTGCTTGAGATCTGTATCCGGAATGAAGGCAGGATTACGCATTGGTGCTTTCAAAATAAGGATGTCCAAAAAAAGCAAGTATTAGTTATTATTGATTTTATCGGAAGAAATGGCCATGACGGCTCTCCGTCACACAGGAGCATGATTATATCCTGTCATGAGAGTTCATTCTGACCATATGAATCGAAATGATATTAACAAATGAAATTTCAGCTGTTTGCACTGATCTGTTTTCTTTAAAGCTGAATTTGAGATTATAAATAAATGGTGTATCACGTGCGATACCATGTCTCTAATCCACAACAGCGAAATGAAAAACTAACGGAATGGATAGAGTCAATCGGCTTTTGCCCATTACTTTACAGGAGGTGACCCACCTGACAAAAGAATACAATGGCGCAAAAGGGCTCTTCCGGTACATGCATCATCTGTTCGACCAGGTAAAAGAGGAATGCGGTAAGCCGGTGTTGCCGAACAAGTTTGTCGCGGATACCTGTCAACGGGCAAAAGGCAACAAAATAATGGAAATACCACTGACTAATTGAATTTTTAATACGAATCTAATTCTGAAACAACTTGGATATTCAAATTATTACCCGCGAAAAGGAAACATGGTTTAAAATTACCGATTCTGACACGCTGCGACCGTTTTTTATGAACGTTGTGAGCGATTCCAATCACTGGATGTTCATCTCAAGCAACGGTGGGCTGTCCGCAGGACGAAAAAACAGTCAGTATGCCTTGTTTCCCTATTACACCGATGACAAAATCACCGAGTTTGCGGATATCACCGGCAGCAAATCGATCTTTCAGATACACGCCGGCAATCAAACTCACATTTGGGAACCGTTTTCTGAACGCGACAGAGACAAGTTTTCCAGCAGCAGGAATCTGTACAAGAACTTCCATGGCAATAAAATCCTGTTTGAAGAGATCAATCACAATCTCGGCCTGGCTTTTCGCTACCAGTGGAATTTAAGCAACCTCTATGGATTTGTCAGGAAGTCGGAGCTGGTCAACACTTCTAACAACAAATACCGGATCACCATGCTCGACGGCATCCAGAACATCATGCCCTACGGTGTGGAACCCGATATGCAGAACGCGACCAGCAACCTGGTCGATGCCTACAAAAGAAATGAACTGCTAACGGACACCGGACTGGGAATCTATGCCCTGAGTGCCATTATCGTGGACAAGGCAGAGCCCAGCGAAGCGCTGAAAGCCAACGTGGCCTGGTCGCTCGGCATCGATCGCCCGAAGTATCTGGTCTCTTCCCTTCAGCTGGACCACTTCCGCAAAGGGGAGCCGGTCGAGTCCGAGCATGATGTAAAAGGTGAGAAAGGCGCCTATTTCATCCACACAGATCTTCATCTTGAAAAGAACGCCTCCGCGGCCTGGAAAATCATAGCCAATGTAAATCAGAATCATGCCCAGGTCATCGGGCTGAACCAGCAGATCAGGGAACGAAACGATCTAGACCAGCTCCTTGAAAATAACATTGAAGAGGGAACAAGGAAGCTGACGGAACTCACAACGGGCGCCGACGGCGTGCGCGTGACCGCAGACCTCAGGAAGGACGCACGCCACTACTCGAACGTTCTGTTCAACATCATGCGCGGCGGGACCTTCGACAACAATTATCGCATTGAGAAGAAGGACCTCCTCTCCTATCTGTCCAACGCCAGCAGGGAGGTTCACGGAAGAAATCAGGAGTTCCTGCAGGGCCTGAACGAGACATTCGATGCCCATGAACTCTACGATTCTCTGTCCGGGTGCAAGGACCCCGATCTGTACCGCCTCTGCAAGGAGTACCTGCCCTTGAAATTCAGCCGGCGGCACGGCGACCCGAGCCGCCCATGGAACCAGTTTTCCATCAACACCCATTGTGAACTGGATGGTTCAAAGATCCTTGATTACCAGGGCAACTGGCGGGATATCTTCCAGAACTGGGAAGCGCTGGTGTATTCCTATCCGGATTTCATTGAGGGCATGATCTTCAAATTCCTGAACGCCTCCACCTTCGATGGGTATAATCCCTACCGTGTTACCAAGGGTGGATTCGACTGGGAGACCATCGAACCGGATAATCCCTGGTCGTACATCGGATACTGGGGCGACCACCAGATTATTTACCTGCTCAAGTTCCTTGAGTTCTACCAAAAGCATCAGCCGGATGCGCTCGAAGGGCTGTTTGACAGCGATTTTTTTGCGTACGCAAACGTGCCCTATCGCATAAAACCCTATCAGGAAATCGCGATCGATCCGAAAAACACGATCACATTTGACGAGTCGCAGGATCAGGCCATTCGAAAAAACGTTGCCATGAAGGGGGCGGATGCTTCCCTGCTTGACAGCAGCGCCGGCGATATCCACCGGGTGAACTTCCTCGAAAAAATACTTGCCACCGTACTGGCAAAAATATCCAACTTCATCCCGGAAGGCGGCATATGGATGAACACGCAGCGTCCGGAGTGGAATGATGCCAATAATGCCCTGGTGGGGAACGGGGTTTCCATGGTGACTCTGTACTATCTCCGGCGTTTCCTTACCTTCTTTGAAGACATCATCGCACGTTCGGAAATGGAGCAGATTCCGGTTTCAGAAGAGCTCAAAGGGCTGTTCGATCGCATTGTCCGGGTGCTTGATGACCATCAGGACCTGCTTGCAGGCAGTATCGATGACAGCAATCGGAAAATAATAACCGATGCGCTGGGTCAGGCCGGCAGCGACTACAGGATCCGAATATACGAAAACGGGTTCGGCGGAGAAAAATCCGGCGTCCGGCTGGAACAGATATCCGATTTTACAGCGACAGCACTGAAATATCTGGAGCACTCCATCGAAGCCAACCGCAGGCCGGACCATCTTTACCATGCCTACAACCTGATGAGCATGCATGAGGATGGTATTTCCATCTCCCATTTGGATGAAATGCTTGAGGGACAGGTAGCGGTTCTCAGTTCAGGTTTCCTCGGCACCGAAGAGGCCGCCAGGCTGCTGGATGCGCTTCGCGGCAGCGCCCTGTACAGAGAGGACCAGAACAGCTACATGCTGTATCCCGACAAGGATTTGCCGCGTTTTCTCGAAAAGAACAACATCCCGGAAGCACTTGTTGAAAAATCGCGGCTGCTCCAAAAACTGCTGGCTGACGGCAACCTGAGGGTGATTAACAAAGATGTGAACGGGGGATACCACTTCAACGGCGCGTTCAGGAATGCGCGCGATGTGCAATCTGCCCTTGAAGACCTCAAGTCGACCGGATACAAGGAACTGGTGGAAGAGGACAAGAATCTGGTGTTGCGCATTTTTGAAGAGGTGTTCAACCACAAAGCGTTTACCGGACGCTCCGGTACGTTTTTCGCGTACGAAGGCCTTGGATCCATCTACTGGCACATGGTCTCAAAGCTGCATCTCGCCGTGCAGGAGGTATGCCTGGATGCGATGAAGCATCAGGAGCAGGACTCCATCAGGAAAAGCCTGTGGACTCACTACCATGAAATCGGGGAAGGCATAGGAATCCATAAATCTCCGGATGAGTACGGTGCGTTTCCAACCGATCCGTATTCCCATACCCCCAGGCACAGAGGCGCGCAGCAGCCAGGTATGACCGGACAGGTAAAAGAAGATATCCTGGTAAGCATTGGTGAATTCGGGGTATTTGTGGAACAGGGAATACTGATATTTGATCCGAAGCTGTTGCGCAGGATCGAGTTTTCGACCGAAGCAGGAACACTGGAGTTTGTAAATGTCAGGCAGGAAATCCAGGAGATCCAGGTTCCGGAAAATGCACTTTGTTTCTCCTGCTGCCAGGTACCGGTGGTATACCAAATCACCGGCAAAGAAGGGGTGGAAGTCACGTTTTTTGATGGTGCAACCCGGAATTTCGATGGACGGAAGCTGGATGCCGATACGAGCAAACAGGTATTCCAGCGAACCGGCCAAGTGAAGGAAATTATGGTATCTCTTGTGGATACGCACCTTGTTTAACCTGAAAATATACAATCGGTTATGACGCATTTCAAAAAAATCCCGTTCCCGTTGCTTATTGTAATGCTGGGAGCGTTTCTTATGATTTCCTGTGCACGGCAGACCGGGCATGACTTTTCATCCATACAGGTTACGGCCGAAGAGATTCTCGGCAATCCCGAATATCAGGCCATTTCCTTTGGCGCCTATCGGGAAACCACCAGGGATATCCAGCCCACACTCCCTCAGCTAAGGGACGACGTACGGCTTCTGCACGCCATGGGAATCAGGATCCTCCGCACCTATAATGTGCACTATGACGAGGCTGCCAACCTGCTCAAGGTGATCCGGGAGCTTAAGGATGAGGATCCGGAATTTGAGATGTATTTGATGCTCGGTGCATGGATCGACTGCAAAAATGCCTGGACGGACGAGCCCGATCGGATCCGGGATGAGGAAAGCGAACAGAATGCCGGCGAAATCGAACGGGCTGTGGCACTTGCGCAGCAGTATCCGGATATCGTAAAGATCATCGCCGTGGGCAACGAGGCCATGGTGCACTGGGCATGGGAGTATTATGTGGAGCCGGCCATCATCCTCAATTGGGTCAATTATCTGCAGGATCTGAAGAAGCAGGGCGAGCTGCCCGAGACGCTTTGGATCACCACCTCCGACAATTTCGCATCCTGGGGCGGCGGCGGCAGCGAATATCACAATGAGGACCTCAACGAGCTGATCCGCGCCGTGGATTACATATCCATGCACACCTATCCCATGCACGATACGCATTACAATCCCGAATTCTGGGGGGTGCCCGAAGAGGAGGCGCACCTGAGTGATATGGAGAAAATCCACTCGGCCATGGAAAGGGCGAGGGATTATGCCATCGACCAGTACGAGAGCGTGGTGGCCTACATGCGCGGGCTCGGTGTCGAAAAACCGGTCCATGTTGGCGAAACCGGCTGGGCGACGATATCCAACGAGCATTATGGTCCGGACGGTTCGCGTGCCACGGATGAATACAAATCGGGGCTGTACTACCAGCACATTATGGACTGGTCCGACCGTGAAAGGGTTTCGGTTTTCTATTTCGAGGCCTTCGATGAGCCCTGGAAAGACGCCGGCAACCCGCTTGGATCCGAAAACCATTTCGGACTGATCAACCTGCAGGCGCAGGCCAAGTACCCGATCTGGGACCTGGTGGATGCGGGAGTTTTCGACGGACTGACCCGCGACGGGATGCCGATCACCAAAACCTACGACGGCGACCTCGAAGCTTTAATGGAGGATGTACTTGTCCCGCCCACCAAAGCTGAAATCCAGGCTCGCCTTGATGCCGAGTAACCATTAAACCGAAAGCCAATGTCAGACCAAACTACCCCCAGAAAGTATAAAATCCCGATTCTTCAGAAGGCGGCATTCGGTTCGGGCCATCTTGTCAACAACCTGCTGCCAGGGGCGCTGGGCGTGTTCCAATTCTTCCTGCTCACGGCGTTTGGCATAGACCCTTTCCTGGCGGGTTTGCTCGGTGGTCTGCCAAGGTTGTGGGATGCCATTACGGATCCCATCATGGGTTACATTTCTGATAACACCCAGTCGCGTTTCGGTCGCAGAAAGCCCTATATTTTTCTCGGAGCCATACTGGCCGGCATCCTGTTTATCCTGCTTTGGCAGCTCGATCCCGAAGGTACACAGGCGTACAACTTCTGGTATTTTCTGCTGTTTTCGATTCTGTTCATCACAGCGAATACCATATTTTCCACCCCGTTGATCGGTCTTGGTTATGAGATGACCCCGGACTACAACGAGCGGACCCGGCTCATGGGCTTTGCGCAGACCATCGGGCAGATCGCCTGGATGATCGTGCCCTGGTTCTGGGTCATCATCGCCAATCCGGAGCTTTTTGATACGCAGGCGGAAGGCGTCCACCGGCTGGCTGTTGTGGTAGGAGCTGGATGCATGATCTTTGGAATTTTGCCAGGGTTGTTCTGCAAGGAGGTGGACCAGTCGCGCATAACCAACAGGGCCGACCTCAATTTCAAATCCATTGCCAAAAACTTCAAGGATCTGTTGTCAAAAATTGTGGAAGTGGCAAAAAACAAGCCGTTTGTCCGGCTTTGCGGTGCCACTTTCCTGGTTTTCAACGGCTTCCAGATGGTCGCATCCTTCAGCTACTTCATCATCCTTTTCTACATATTCAACGGGGATTATGGCGCTGCCGGATCCTGGCCCGCCTGGTTTTCAACTGTGAGCGCCGGGACAACGGCTTTTCTGGTCATTCCGGTCATCACGTGGATAGCCAACAAGGTCGGAAAACGGAATGCCTTCGTTATTTCCACCCTGATCTCGATTGTGGGATACATCCTGAAATGGTGGGGCTTTTCTCCCGAGAACCCGTGGCTGATGTTCATGCCCATCCCCCTGATGGTCTTCGGTATCGGCGGACTCTTTACGCTGATGATGAGCATGACGGCCGATGTGTGCGATCTTGACGAATTGTACAACGGGATGCCGCGCAAGGAAGGCACCTTCGGTGCCATCTACTGGTGGATGGTGAAACTGGGCCATGGCGTGGCGCTGGTGCTGAGCGGACTCGTGCTGAAGCTGGTCGGTTTTGACCAGAATGCCGCTGTCCAGACGGCAGAAACCATGACCAACCTGAGGCTGGCAGACATTATCATACCGGCTATAACAGCCTCACTGGCCATATGGGTGATGTGGGGATACGACCTCACGGAAAAAAGAGCCAACGAAATCAAGGACGAGTTGGTGAAACGCAGAGGTGAGCTGTAGGAAGCAGTTTCAGGCAGATGCCGTACGTCAACGGATGAACAGACATGTTGATCGGGAGATACAGACCGGCGAAGAATTGCCGTCCATAAATAAGCATTTTCTGTGCAATCCATTAACCTCACACTGAATTATGAATTTTAAATCAAACCTTACACTGTTCATGCTGTCTTTTGCTTTTTTGGGTTCTTCCTGCACCTCCGGTGAGCAAGAAACCAGAGTGTCAGAAATACGGAATCAGGACACGACCGTCGTTGACTTCTGGAACGGAAACCGGTCCATGGCTCGACAGGTTTACGAGCGCCAGGTGCTTGAAGCCGTGTTGAAAAGCACGGAATCTGAATTTGGCCCATGGAAGCTGGATGAAAATGTGGATGAATATCCCGGAGAGGAAGAAGGCCTGGTTTTCAGTGAAAAAGGCCATGATCTGTTTGTCACCATTGCCGGGAACCAGAAGTTTGGTGAAGGCGACATGGTTGTGGTACCTGATTTATTGACAAAGAACCTGCTTGGCTACAGGATTCCGATCATCAGGGAGGAGGATAAAACCTTGTTTGAAGGCATTGCCGAAAAACAGGAGCTTCAGGAACTGAAGCATGGAATACCTCTTACCTGGAGCGATGCCATCATTTTCAGGGAAAACGGATACAGTGTGGTTGAAGAGGGCGATTTTGATGACATCTTTAACCGGCTTGAGGCAGGATTGTTTGATTACAGTGCCTATGGAGCTAATGAGGTACTGGGGGTCTATGAAAACCGGGCCTCACACCGCGATGGACTTACGATTGATCGGAATATTCTGTTGTTTTACCAGTTTCCACTTGTTTTTTATGTGAATCCCGACTTGCCGGAACTGGCTGCAAGAATTGAGGCCGGGATGCAACATATCATAGAATCCGGTGAGCTCGATGCCATTTTTGATGAACACTATGGAGATATCGTGGAACAGCTTAATCTGGATAAACGGGTTTTATTTGTATTGGATAACCCGTTGATCCCGGAAGAATATGCCGGTTTGAAACCGGACCTGGACAATCTGTAGTTTTCTCACTCCCGCTTTCTTACCAGCTGCTCTTCGAGCTCTTCCAGCGTCTTGTTCTTGGTTTCCGGAACAACCCGCCAGACGAAAATCAATCCGGCAATGGCAAAAAGACCGTAGATAAGGAAGGTTATGCTGTTGCCCAGGTTTGCCAGTTCCCAGGGAAATACAAGCTGAACCAGGAAGCTTACGCCGGAATTGATAAATCCTGCAAACGATATGGCAATTCCCCTGACACGAAGTGGAAACAGTTCCGAAAACATCACCCACATAACCGGTCCGATGGAAATGGCAAAGGATGCCACAAAGCCCAGGATTGCGAGAAGGATCAGGGTGGGATTCAAGTCGATTGCAGCGGTGATAATCGCTGCTTCATGTTCAATGGCGGCTTCCTGGCCGATGGTCTCTGCCAGTGCCTGTTTGAAGACAATGTCATTGGGGTAGGTGATCCCGCTCATGTTGTCTTCCAAAGCCACTCTGTCGATGGATTCATCGAGGATCTCAATGCTTTCCGGGGTCAGCTGATAGGTTGCCGAGTGGAACCCGTAGGACAGCAGCAGCATCATTACGGCGATACCGGTCATCCCGAAGATGAGCAGCGGTTTGCGTCCCAGCCGGTCGATGAACATAATGGCCAGGATGGTAAATACAAGATTGGTCAATCCAACCAGGATAGCCTGCATGAAAGAGGCGTCCGTGCCGATGCCGGACTGTTCGAATATCACGGGTGCATAGAAAAAGACTGCATTGATGCCGGTAATCTGCTGCAGGATGGCCAGTGCTACACCAATGATCAAGACAAACCGAAGGGCTGGCTGGAATATCTCCCTGACCGATACCTTCTCCTTGTCTTTGTCCGCTTCCAGGCCTTTGATGACATCGGTGATCTGTTGTCCGGCCTCTTCCTCTCCGTAGAGGCGGTTCATGGTCATTCTGGCTTCATCGACCATGCCCGCCCTGATCTGCCATCTGGGACTTTGGGGAACAAAAAACAGCCCGATAAAATAGATTACGGCCGGGAGTGTCTCCAGTCCCAGCATCCACCGCCAGCTGTGTTCGCCAAGCATGAGCGCCTGTGCCCATGCCATGTCTGACTGTCCCCATCGCAGGATGAGATAATTGGTGAAAAAAGCGGCAGAAATCCCAATTACGATGTTAAGCTGATTGATGCTGACCATTTTTCCCCTCATTTTGGGAGGAGAAATTTCGGCGATGAACATGGGTGCCACGATCAGCGAGGCCCCGACGCCAAGCCCGCCGATCATTCTGGCTATGACAAGTATTGCAAATGTGGGTGCCAGCGCCGATGCAATGGCTGATACCCCAAACAGAACAGCAGCCACTTTCAGGATGGCCCTTCGTCCGAACCGGTCACTGAGCGGCCCGGCCAGCAGCATGGCCAGGGTGGCGGTAAGGGTTAACGATCCAACGGCCCAGCCCAGCTGCAGCTTGGAAAGGCCGAATTCAGGTTCGATGAACCTGACAACACCGGAGATGACCGAAGCATCAAAGCCCATCAGAAAGCCGCCCAGGGCGACAATGGTCGTGATGCGGATGATCAGGAAATTTTTGTTGGCCATAAAAAAGATTTTTGCAGGACGGTTACTGTTCCGTAGTATATGATACTGTTCCGTAGTATATAAAAAAAAACTCGTTTGCCGGTCAAGGCAAACGAGCTTCATCTTTTTACAGGGACATATCTATCTGAAAAGTTTCACAATATGCTAAAAGTCTTCCTCAGGGCTGCTTTTTCTCAAAACATGAAATGTCCATGACGGCTCCACCTCACACAGAAGCATGATCAAAGTTTAAACTGCCTCCCCAAAATCAATCATACAAAGGCAATATAATGCAAACATTTTTTATTTTAAAAATAAATTGCATTAATTATTCGAGATTGTTCTCTTGCCGTTGGCCGTACATTGCAGATCTGCCATATGGGTTGCGGATAATATCCATGAAAGGTAACGATAATGCCATTAATTTTCTTAAATAATCAGCATTGAGCTGGTTTTAATCCCAGCGGCAGATTGCGAATGGTCCTAAAGCGTTGGCATGAGTAATCTCTTCGGGAATCAGGGGATGATATCTGAATTCTTACAGCCAGCTGCCAACACAAAAGCATATTGCAAAAAAGAACCGGAGGAAAGAGTGAAAAATTTTGTCCAAAGTTGCACAAGCAGCAAATATTTTGTATATATGGAAGGTATAGATGATTTTGATCAGGATGTTCAAACTAATAATGTAATAGCTGTCCTGCGCGTCACTTGAAATCAGCTACCGACTACTCCGAGGATACCGACTACTCCGAGGATACATTGCCTCAAGGCATTGTAAATTCTTATTTGCAAAGATCACATAAAAAAATTTAGAAATAAGAAAGCGTTTCCAGAAAAACAATAAAGCTCATAAGATCGCAAAATCATTGTAAAACGAGAGCATTATCTGATTGTTTGGCAGTGGCAGGCGGTCTGAATCTGTATAACAAACACTAAGTCTATATAGCATGTATAATTACAAATCATTACTACTCATGTTGTTGGCGGTGATACTGTTCGGTGCGACCAAAGCCGATGCACAGACCGTCAGAGGAACCGTGGTTGATGATGAGACCGGTGAGACGTTGATCGGTGTCAACATCATGCTCCATGGAACGAATATCGGAACCACTACAGACATAAACGGTGAGTATTCACTGACTGTACCGGAACGAGAAGGCACCCTGGTCTTCCGTTATGTTGGTTTTGTGACACAACGGATTGAAATTGATGGCCGGGAAGAAATCAATGTAGCACTGGAGCCCGATATAATATACGGTGACGAATTGATCATGGTCGGATACGGTCTCCAGCAGCGAAGTCTGGTAACCGGAGCCATATCCCGGATCGAGTCGCGTGACATTGAGCAGGCCGCTCCTTTGCGCCTTGAACAGGCGCTTCAGGGACGCACTGCCGGTGTGACCGTCATCCAGAATTCTGGTCAGCCGGGTTCCGCTGCCACAGTCCGTATCCGTGGTATCGGCACTACAGGCAATGCCGAGCCGCTGTATCTCGTCGATGGCATGCCTGTGGGAGGCATAGACTACCTCAATCCCGCCGACATTGCATCCATTGAAGTGCTCAAAGATGCGTCCGCCACAGCCATCTACGGAGCGCGCGGAGCCAACGGGGTGGTCATGATCACCACGCAGCAGGGCTCCCCCGGTCCCATCCAGGTCAACTACACCGGATATATCGGATTCCAGAATCCCTGGAAAGAAACCGACCTGCTGAATGCGCCCAACTACATGAAGATCATGAATGAAAGTTATGCAAATGACGGACGCAGAATCCCATTTCCCGATATCGAAGATCGTATTGCAGCGATTGGAGAGGGAACAAACTGGCAGGAGGAGGTATTTTTCTACAATGCTCCGGTGACTGACCACACCCTGAGGCTGTCCGGCGGCACGGAAACATCCAACTATATGGCATCAATGTCATATCGTCAGCAGGACGGTATCGTGGCCGAAGGCAAATCGAATTTCGAGCGGATGTCTTTCCGTGTGAATTCCAACCACCAGCGTGGCCGTCTTGACTATGGCACCCGCCTCACCTACACCAGGAAAACCACAAGAGGCATCGATCCGAACGAAGAATTTGGTGGGATTATGGCCCGCGCTTCCAATATCGACCCCGTTACTCCGGTATTTGATGAGGAAGGCAACTTCGCCAGCTCCCCTTTTGCATCGCAGGAAGTGGTCAATCCGGTTGCGTTCATTGATGTCATCAATTCGGAGTGGAATGAGGACAAATTCGTTGGCGGCGTTTTCGGGAACTTCAATTTCACCGACAAACTGAGTCTGCGCTCCACCCTGGACATTGACCTGGCCTACGGCAGCAACCGTTCGTTCACCCCGGTCTATGATCTTGGCGGAAATGTCTTCAATACGACAAGCTCGGCATTCCAGGAGCAGAACAAGTGGACCACCTGGCAGACCAGCCATGTTCTGAGGTATCAGGATCAGATTGAAGACCACAACTTCAGTATACTTGGCGGATTTGAACTTCTCGACCACCGTAATGAGTTCCTTGGGGGTGTTGCCTTTGACCTGACCATGGAATCGTTTGATAATGCATGGCTCTCAGTAGGAACAGATGAGGAGAACCAGTCAAACTTCGGTGGTCTGGGACTGGAATCCCTGGCATCCTACTTCAGCCGGGTCAACTATGACTATGACAACAAGTACATGCTGGAAGGCGTGCTGCGGTTTGATGGATCCTCCAAATTCGGTCCGGACGATCGATGGGCCGTATTTCCCGCTTTTTCACTTGGCTGGGTACTCTCCCGTGAGGCTTTCCTGCGTGACCATCCCTACATCAGTTACCTGAAACTCCGCGGAGGATGGGGCCAGAACGGTAGTGACAATATCGGTCAGTTTACCTACACGCCCCTGATCACCACCCATTCCGGATACGGTTTTGGAATGACTCCTTCGCTCGTTACCGGTGCCTATCCAACTCAGATAGCAAACCCTGCTCTCAGATGGGAAACATCCGAACAGGCAAATATCGGACTTGAAACAGCTTTCCTTGATCACCGCTTGTACTTCAACTTTGATGTCTACAACAAGGAGACCAAGGGCCTGCTCCTGGCAGCACCTATCCCGGCATTTATCGGAAATGCCCCGCCGGTAGTAAACGGTGGTACCGTACGCAACAGGGGATTCGAAATCGAGTCCGGTTTCCGTCAGATCGTTGGTGACTGGCGTGTCAGTCTCAGTCTGACCGGTACCTACAACAAAAACGAAGTTACTTCCATTGAAAACGATGAAGGCCGACTTTTTGGCGCAGGCGTTTCCACCGCTATGGATCATGTGGCCATGGCCATGGTAGGCAAGCCGATCGCTTTCTTCTGGGGATATGAGACAGCCGGTATCTTCCAGACCATGGATGATGTGCAGAACCACGTCAACTCGGAAGGCGAGGTCATTCAGCCGAACGCCCGTCCGGGTGACCTGATTTTCGTCGATCATAACGATGACGGACAGATTACCGATGATGACCGCGTCAAGATCGGCAACCCGTATCCTGATTTCACCATGGGGTTCAATGTCGACCTGGACTATAAAAACTGGGATCTGAACATGTTCTGGTACGGATCATTCGGAAATGATATCTTCACCGGCGGTACCCGCCGTCATGACCTGCCCATGCCGAACTGGAAGGATGATGTACTCGATCGCTGGACCGAGGAAAACCCGTCGACAACGCATCCCCGCGTTACAATAAGCGATCCCAACGGCAACTATACCAGACCGTCCGATTTCTTTGTCGAGGACGGCAGCTTTGTGCGCCTCCGGAACATCAGCCTCGGCTATACCCTGCCACCAGGTATCACCGACAGGGCAGGTGCTTCCCGCTTGCGCGTCTACGTCGCAGCACAAAATCTGCTGACCTTCACCGGCTATTCGGGACACGATCCTGAAATCGGGGCCTTTGGCGCGCTCAATGTGGGTATCGACCGCAATATTTACCCGCAGGCACGCACCGTCACCATGGGCATCAATCTTGATTTTTAATTCCATAAATAAGCTGTTATGAAACGACTAACCATTATCATTCCCATACTTGGTCTTTTGCTGCTTGCCGGTTGCATGGACAATTTTCTGGACCACAAGCCACCGGTACAGCGGACCCAGGACAACTTCTTTCTGACCAAGTCCGATGCCGATCAGGCCCTGTACTCCGTCTATGAAGTATTGACGTTCCACCACGGACGTCCAAACTCCGGGTTCCATCCTTTCGATCTGATTTCAAATGTCCTTTCTGATGACGCCTACGCCGGTGGCTCAGGTCCCGGTGACCAGCCGAGCATTGTAGAACTCAATGATCACAATATCTCGGTGACCAATGATAAGGCCCTCGGTTTGTGGTCAGATCGGTTCACCGGTATTTACCGCGCCAATCTGCTGCTTGAGAACATCGATGGTGTGATGTTTGAAAACGAGCAGGACAGAACCATCATTGCGGCAGAAGCCCGCTTTCTGCGGGTTTTGTACTACTTTGAACTGGTCAAATTTTTTGGAAATGTACCCCTGTTCGAGAGGCCGCTGGTAGCTGAAGACATCAGGATGCCTCAAACCGATCCGGGTGAAGTATATGAATTCCTTGTTACGGAGTTGCTGGACATCATTCCTGATCTGCGCGATGTCATTCCTCCCGCACAGGCGGGTCGTGCCTCCTCATGGGCTGCCAAATCCATGCTGGGCCGAATCTATCTCTACCATCGTGACTATGCCCAGCCCGTACTTGGCGCCGGACCGCTCCCGGTTTCCGAAAGTGATGTGCTCGGGCATCTTGAAGACGTGATCAACAACAGCCCGCACAGACTGCTTGATGATTTCAGTGCGCTCTGGGGAAGAGCCGCCAACAACAACGCCGAGGCCATTTTCTCGGTCCAGCATGGTGCTGCAGCCTTATCATCATTTGGCGACTGGGGCTTCCTTAACGGTTCTTTCGGCAACTGGGCAACCACGATGTCTGGATTGCGTGGGGTCGGGTTCCATCCCCAATATATAGCGGGCTGGTCCTTCCAGCCGGTAATCCCGGATCTGGTGGAAGCATTCGATCAGGATACGGATTCCCGGTATTTCCTGAGTATCCTTGATCCGGTGGAAGAGAATGTACGACACAACGCCGATGAGATGTACCAGTGGCAGGGGTATGCCTTCAAGAAGTTCCAGCCCCGCCGTCCTGACCTTCCAAGCGTCAACGATCCATTTAATTGGCCCTACAATCGCCCCGTAGTTCGCTTTGCGGATGTACTTCTCATGGCTGCCGAATTGGGTTCGACCAATGCCCAGGACTACTTTGACCAGGTGAGAATGAGAGCGTACGGAGATGATTTCGTTCAGATTACGGCGACACGGGAAAATATCATGGAAGAGAGAAGGCTCGAGTTTGCCGGCGAGGGTCACAGGTATTGGGACCTGCTTCGCATGGGACTGGATACGGCAGCCCAAAAAATAAACGCTCAGGCCATCCAGGACATCCCGATCAATTTCCGTACCGAACGCCTGGGACTGCTGCCCATTCCTCAATCCGAGATCAGTCTTTCTGACAACACGCTGGTGCAGAATCCCGGGTACTGACATTTTTAAGACAAAAACCTGCGACTCATAACTCGATTGCCGCAATTATGGGTCGCAGGTACTTGTTTCTTCCTGTGTTCAAAGCATCTCATCATTAGTATGCTTCATTTTTAGGGGCTGAGAAGTGTACTGATAAAAAAAATGATGCTGATGAAACAGGATTTTCTGACACCAGTCGTTATTACATTTTACAATGGCATAAAGGTTGCCGGCGCATCAGGTGCCGGCAACCTTTGTCATTTTGCCAAACGTGATTTGTAACGTTTCGTAAACCCATTCCAGATCACTATTGTTTGATAAGAAAAGGATGAATTGCCGCGATGGCATCATCAGTTCGAATCACCTGAAAACCATCCACTGGAAATAAAATGAATTATAAAAAAAATGCATTTCACGTTTTAATGTGTGTATTGTTTACCGGTATGCTGATGGGCAAGGCACATGCCCAGAGCTGGCAGCTGGTTTGGTCCGACGAGTTTGACGGAGAGGAACTTGATGAATCAAAGTGGTCCTACCAGTACGGTACCGGCACTTCCGAGGGGCTGACCGGTTGGGGGAATAACGAGTTGCAGTACTATACTGACCGTGAGGAAAACGTATTTGTTAAGGACGGCAAGCTGCATATCGTCGCCAGGGATGAGATTTTTGGTGGAAGCGACTTTACATCTGCCCGCATCAGAACCATCAACAAAGGAGACTGGCGATACGGCAAATTTGAAATCCGTGCGAAAATGCCTATCGGACAGGGAATCTGGCCGGCGATCTGGATGATGCCGACCGACAATGTCTACGGCGGGTGGGCTGCCAGCGGTGAAATCGACATCATGGAATATCTGGGACACCAACCTGAAAGGGTACACGGCACACTCCATTACGGAGGCGAATCTCCCAACAATGTCCACACCGGCACCCATTACGACTTGCCGTCCGGAAATTTCCATGAAGATTTCCATACATTCACTCTGGAATGGGAGGACGGCGTGATGCGCTGGTATGTAAACGGAGAGCATTACCAGACCCAAAACGATTGGTACTCCCAGAGACATCCTTATCCGGCACCGTTCGACGAATATTTCCACTTGATCATGAATGTGGCTGTTGGCGGAAACTGGCCCGGCCATCCCGATCAAAACACGGAATTTCCGCAGACGATGGTCGTGGATTATGTGCGGGTGTATGAATATTCAGAATTCACATCGGCAGAAGATGAGCGCCATGAGGGCCCCGGAGCATTTGAACTGCACCAGAACCATCCCAACCCGTTCAATCCGGCCACAAATATCTCTTTTTCGATACCCAACTCACAGCATGTGACCCTTGCCGTATATGACATGATGGGTCGGCGGGTGGATGTTCTTGCCAATGAACGTTTTGAGGCTGGCACGCATACCGTCAGGTTTGATGCCGGCGGGTTGAGTTCCGGTATCTACAACTACCGGATATCCACGGACACATTCCGGGAGTCACGATCCATGATCTTTTTGAAGTAAACTCCCCATCTAACCTGCGGCACGAATGCAGCGTAACCATCCGGAAAGAAATCTGACAGCAGCAATAGTACTTTGCATCATTGCACTGTTGCCCGTGGCAACCAAAGCACAATCCGTTCCGCCACCAGAATTCTCACATCCGGCCGGCACCTACACCGAATCGTTTGCATTGTCATTTGCTGTCCCGGAGGGTGCCACGGTCCGTTACACCACGAATGGTGACATTCCCACTACATCATCGAGCGCCTTTCAAAGTGGCACCCCTGTGAACATATCAGGAACGGTGATGATAAGGGCCCGTTCTTTTCGGGATGGATACGAACCAGGTGAAACCGTGACAAAAGTCTTCATCCGGCTGCATCCCGATGTGGCAGGTTTCGATTCCAACCTGCCGCTGGTGATCGTGAACCAGTTCGACAACGTTATGCATCCTGAAGGCCACTACCGGAGCACGATCTATTTTTCCGTGATCGACCGTGACGGTGACGGTCGGGCCCGGCTGCTTACCGATGACCTTCACCTGCACAGCCGGTCGGAGTCCAACTACCGTGGCACCAGTTCCCTTGCATTTCCCAAGAAACAATTTGGCGTTCGGCTGATCGACGACGAGGGGGAAAACCGCAACGAGCCGATCCTCGGACTTCCGTCGGAAAACAACTGGATCATGCATGCACCCTATGACGACCGGACCCTGATCCGAAACGCCATTGCCTACCAGGTGAGCCGTGACATGGGCCGATACGCTCCCCGGACAAGGTTCGTGGAACTGTTTTTGCATGAAGGCGGCGGTCCCGTGTCCCGGAGCCACTATCATGGCGTCTACATGCTGGTTGAGCGGATCAAATGGGACAACAACCGCGTGGATATAGAAAAGCTGACTCCGCAGGATAATACCGAGCCGGCAGTTACCGGTGGTTATATCCTCAATTTTGAAGCGGACAGGGAGTACCATATTGAAAGTGCCACCCGGGGCACCCGGTTTGCGCTGGTCCGTCCGCAGGACGAAGATATAACCCCGCAACAGCGAAACTGGATCCAGAATTATCTCGGGGATCTGGAATCGGCATTGTTCGGAGGCAGCTACCGGGACCCGGATCATGGTTATGCGGCTTATCTGGATCCTGAGTCGTTCATCGACCACCATCTGATCACCGAGACATTCAAGGAGATGGATGGATACCGTCTGAGCACTTTTATGTACAAGGATAGAGGGGGACGTATGATCATGGGGCCGGTTTGGGACTACAACCTGAGTCTTGGAAATTACAGCACGACGGAGGGCTGGAACGGGCACGACCCCACAGGATGGTATTACACCCATGTTCCGGAAGAGTGGTATCTGAACGGCTGGTACAACCGGCTGTTCCAGGATCCGGCGTTTCAACAGCGGTACCGGGACCGATGGTGGGAACTGCGCCACGGTGCGTTCGCGACCGACAATATTGTCAACATGATCCATCGGTATGTGGACAAGCTGGGCGAAGCTGTTGACCGCAACTTCGAGCGATGGGATATCCTTGGCGAGGACGTTTGGCGCTGGAGCCGGGAAGGGTTTGAAACGTATGAAGAGGAGATCGAATACATGGTCAACTGGATCGAAACACGCCTGGATTGGATCGATGACCAAATGGGACAACCCCCGGCTGACCTGCAAGCATCGCATCTCAGGTACTTCTGGCATTTTGACACCGGGATGCTGAACAATACCCCTTTGGAATCGGTGGATGCCTCATTCTCGCTGTCAAAAAATGCGAAGATACGTTTTCAATCGGCACGTGACGGGTATCCTTTTGATGAGGATCATCCCTTGTGGAGGAAGGCTTCCATGGAAAGACGGAATAATCCGACGGACCTGAATTACCGTCCCGTGGGCAATGAGGGGCGCCCGTTTGATGCGGCAGGCACCCGGGGATTGCAGATAAAACAGCCGTTCATCGGCGACGGCGGTGAAAATACCCTGATTTTTGATGTTCCTGCAACCGGGCTTGAGAACATTCTGTTCCGGTTTGCCGCCGTGGATGAAGGTGCGGCCGATGCGCTGCTGGTTGATTATACTACGGAACCTGACGATACGGGATGGACAACAGACGGGCTTGCATCCACCCGACTCCCGCTGTCAGGGACCTACCGGAAATATGAATTGTATTTCGGACACATTCCCGAGGTCCACGACAATCCGGATTTCAAGATACGCATCCGGTTTGACGGTGACGATCTGGATGTCGACAGAGGAAACCGGGTGACTTTCAACAACATAAGTCTGGACACCCTGCACATGGAAGTTCCAACCGGTGCTGACAGGGGATATGAAGAGGAAGGGGTACATGCTTTCCGTCTGGACCAAAACTATCCAAACCCATTCAACCCATCCACAAGAATCAGCTTTGCAGTGCCGGACCGTAGCAATGTAACACTGACGGTGTACAACGCCATTGGGCAAAGAGTGGCAGTGTTGGTTGATGGTCAGAAAAATGCAGGAAGGCACACAATTACTTTCGACGCCTCGGACATCGCCAGCGGTTTGTATCTGTACCGGATCCAGGCAGGTGATTATGTCAAGACAAGAAAAATGATGCTGGTGAAATAGTTGCTAACTTCTCTGGAAGATATCTGCCTGAAAATCACCATTGGCAGGTACGGCAACCTGAAGGCCAGGCATATCAAAGACCCGGATGTGAAGTTTGCCGTCTTCCAAATATATGGTTTCTTCCTGATCGGAGTAATATTGAAGTTCATAATTGCCCCTTCCCGAAAATCCGTACTGCGATTCGGTTCCGTATATGCAGTTCCATTTTGTTGTATCAAGATTAACAGCTTCAAATTCATCAGAACAGACCAAAAATGCCAGTCCTGTGCTGTTAACGAAACAGGAATCAGAAGTAAAGTGCCAATTACAAAAACTTTCTGCAATATATTTGCCCTATAATGCCCTGAAACAGGATGGTGAATCATGTTTGGTTAATTTTTGACATGAATTATCCGCATCAATTATTACATATATGCCGGTAGAAATATTCGACCAGGATGTTGAGTAAATGAGGAAATAATGTTAGAATCAGCTTTATAGGTGCTGTTTTGATGAAGTACCGTATCCGGCGAACAAGGCCGCTCGCGATACGTGAAAATTTGTTGTTTTCAGAGAAAAAAAATTGCTTTTAGTTAAAACGTTTCTAATATTAGTCAGTGAGTGATGCTTTTTTACATATTTAATTACGAGCACATTTGAAAGAATCCCTAACGAATAACATTGATGAAATAACGAGGTTACCATGAGTAAGAAAAATACTACGGCATTGAAGTGTCTTTTGATTGGGTTGCTTTGCCCGCTTTACATGTTCAGCAATGTAGCTGCACAAGAGCTGCCACCACCTGTGGGTGAAGAAGAATTTGATCTTATCCTTTTCCCGCGTTCTTTCAATATGGATGACGATTTCCCTTGGGGCGAAGAAGTAGACGGGAAGAAACAGGTTACGTTTATGGCCTTTGAAGGTGCTGCATTGGAAAGAATCGAAAATCCGGACAAGTCAGGCTTGAATGAGACTGATTTTGTATTGCAATATGAAAGAACGGCTGGTGGACAGCCATGGGCGGGGTTCTGGTATGACCTCGTCGAACCGATGGACATGGATGAGGTCCATGAGTCTGTTTACAGATTAAAAGTCTGGTCACCGAAAGAAGACGTAATGATCACGTTGAAGCTTGAGGGTCCAGGTTTTAATTCCGGTGATATCCATATTCCCATACCGGGAGGAGCAAAAGAAGAATGGGTACAGGTGGAATGGGATCTGAAAGAATTAGATGTTGATGAAGCTCCCTATGAGAAAATTGTTCTGTTTGTAGATTTTGTTGATGCTGATGGTGCGCTTCTCACACCTGGTGGTGGACCCGATCATACCTTTTTCCTGGATGACTTCAGCTTGGTGAAGGCTGATGATACCAGCAGTGAACTGGTTGGAGCAGACATCCCTGAATCACTGCAGTTGAGCCAGAACTATCCCAACCCGTTCAACCCAACTACAAGGATCGATTTTGCCCTTCCCGAAGCCGCTCAGGTTACCCTGGAAGTGTATAACATGCTTGGCCAGCAGGTCGCAACCCTGGAAAACGGACATCTCTCTGCCGGACAGCATTCCGTGTCGTTTGATGCATCCGACCTCTCAAGTGGTATCTACCTGTATCGCCTCCAGGCCGGTGACCAGGTGCTCACACGCAGTCTCACGCTTGTGAAGTAATATCTGCTGTATCACAACAGCAAGTTTGAATCAAGGGGTCGTTTGTGGTCAAGCCACACTCGACCCCTTTTTTTTTGACCATGATATGAAGAGCACATTCAATTATTCCATTACGTGCCTGAAAAGTTGCCATAAACAGCCATCCCACAGTGATCAGATGTGCAATTAAAAACGGTATCGCCTTAGGAGAAGTTGATGAAATGATCATGACGGCTCCCCCTCGCACAGAAGCATGATTATAACCGTCATGGACATTGCATCTGACGACAGAAAAAAAATTATAAAGAGATGAAAAATAAATCATTGGGGTTCCTGTCAATTACCTTGCTCGCATTATTAATGCTCACCAGCGGATTAAAAGCCCAGAACTGGGAACTGGTCTGGTCCGATGAATTTGACGGAACCGAACTCGATGAAACAAAATGGTCCTATCAGTACGGGACAGGTGCCTCGGAAGGCCTCTCAGGCTGGGGCAATGCCGAGCTCCAGTATTATACCGACCGCGAGGAGAATGTATTCGTACAGGACGGCAAACTGCATATCGTCGCCCGGAAGGAATCGCACGGTGGCATGGACTATACCTCCGCGCGTATCCGCAGCATCAACCAGGGCGACTGGAGGTACGGCCGTTTCGAGGTCCGGGCCAAACTACCGAAAGGGCAGGGCCTCTGGCCGGCGATCTGGATGATGCCGACCGACGCCGTGTACGGAGGCTGGCCGGCAAGCGGCGAAATTGACATCATGGAGCTGATCGGACACGAACCTGATGTCATCTATGGCACCATCCATTATGGACCGCCACACACCTACAGCGGCGAATCCTACACACGTGCTTTCGGAGACTTCAGCGACGATTTCCACACTTTTGCCATAGAATGGGAGAAAGGAGAGATCCGCTGGTATGTCGACGACGTCCATTACCATACGGAAACCAACTGGTTCTCGCAGGGACACAGTTTCCCCGCTCCTTTTGAACAGCGGTTCCATTTCCTGCTCAATGTCGCCGTCGGCGGCCACTGGCCGGGCAGCCCGGACCACACCACCGAATTCCCGCAGCAAATGGTCATTGATTATGTACGTGTGTATCAGGACACCGAAGCACAGCACGGCGTATCCCTGCCGCTTCTCTTCGAAGACCGTTTTTTCAACTGGGAGGATGCGTTCACCGGCTTCGAGGGCGGATCCGTATCTGCCATCGAGAATCCCGATCCCGATGACGTCAACAGCACCGGCTGGGTCGGCAGAATGGTGAAGGACGGCGGCGCTTTCTATGGAGGCGCATGGTTCGAGGTGGAACGGCCGTTTTCTTTCAGCGATGACCATAACGAAATCACCATGAAAGTCTGGTCGCCCCGTGAGGATGTACCCATCCTTGTAAAACTGGAGCAGCAGAACGGCGATGCCGAATATGAAGTCTTCCGGCAGACCACAACCAGCCAGCAGTGGGAAAAATTGACCTGGGAGGTCAGCGCTGACGGCTATCATGAAGAGTGGGATATCATCACCCTGATTTTTGATTATGAAGAAGGACAAATCGGTGACGGCAGCGACAATTTCACCTGGTATTTCGACGAACTGGATGTTTTCGGGGCCGATTTGGATGTCCCGGACACGCCGGGCGGGATTCTGCCCGTAGCACTGCCTCTGAACTTTGAGGATTACCACTTCGACTGGGAACGGGTGTTCACCGGTTTTTCAGGCGGAGAGATTACCGTTGTCGAAAATCCGCATCCTGATGAAGTCAATGACAGCGACTGGGTCGGCAAGATGGTCAAGGACGGAGGAGCCTTCTGGGGCGGTGCCTTCATGCACGTGAACAGGGTTTTTGTCTTCGACGAAGACAACCACACCATCACCATGAAGGTCTGGTCTCCAAGGGAAGATGTGCAGGTCCTGATGAAAGTGGAACAGCAGAATGGCGTGCTGTTTTATGAAATTGCCGAACCAACCACTACCAGCGGCGAATGGGAGGAGATGACATGGGACATGAGCGGCGCCGGCTTCGAGAAACAGTGGGATATCATCACACTTATTTTTGATTTCGAGCAGGGCCAGGTTGGTGACGGTAGTGAGGATTTTACCTGGTATTTCGACGATCTCCACGTTTTTGCTGTCGACGTGCCGACATCCACCGGGGAACACGGGATTGAGATTCCCCAGGCACATGGGCTGCATCAGAACTATCCGAACCCTTTCAACCCGGCCACGGTCATAACGTTTGACCTGCCTGAACAGGCGGAAGTCCGTCTGGAGGTATTCAACGTGATGGGCCAGAGGGTGGCCACTGTCGCCCGGGGCATACATGAAGCCGGCCGGCATAGTGTGAAGTTCAATGCATCGCAGCTCTCAAGCGGCGTATATGTGTATCGCTTGCAGGCGGGGCCGGTTAACATGGTCCGGAAGATGACGCTGATTCAGTGAGTCTGGCTTAGTTCTCCCTGACGAAGAACGGGATATTAGCCGTAGCGGCACGGTTCTCTTCCGTAACCAGATAGGTGAATAGACGGTAGGGTCCCGGAGTTTCCGGAGCGCGAAACACCAGTGTCTCACCGTCCTTCTCCACTTCAAGTCCGTGGATGGTTTCGGGACGCTCTTCCCGATCACCGCCGATCCGGATATCCGTGCTTTCCGGCAAAAACTCCCAGCGCACCTCATAGGCTTGACCATGCGGATGAGCCCCCTCGACGGATGCACTGTATGTCTCTCCGGATTTCAGATAGATGTTATCACGAGCCGACCGGCCATCAATGGTTAAACCGTGGATGGATGGCGCCCGCTCTTCCGGCCACTCGCCGGTCCAGTTGTAATGCATGGCATCCACCACTTCGGTAATCTCACCGGTTTCCAGGAACAGCCCGAACCAGGTTGGTGTCGTTTCCTGTTTTTGTCCCCAAAGGAAGGTGTAGGAACCGATGCACCTTTCCGTATCACCCAGGATGCTGTTCTGGTACCGGGACCGGTATTGCTCAGATTTCTCGGTGCTGGTTGGCTCTATGGGAACATCCCATTCGGTCCGGTCCACCTGCCAGTGCCCGGTGGGTCCCCATTCGGTCACCGCATAGGGTCCGTCCCAGACCGTTTCCCGTACGCTCTCAGGCAAATGGTCGAGGCCGCCGTAAGTATTGATGCTCAGAAAGTCAATTGAGGGTACTTTTTCTTTAACAAGGCGGACCGTTTCATGGTTGGTTCCGGCAATAACGGTCGTAACAAGTTGGTTTGGAGCCAGTTCCTTCGCCATCTGAGCGATATCTTCGACCGCGTCCCAGACCCGGGTATTGGTATATCTCAGATTCACTTCGTTGCCAAGTCCCCATGCAAGCAAGGCAGGATGATCCCGGTAGCGGAGGATTTTTTCGCGTGCTTCTTCTTTTTGACGTGCAACAGCTTCTTCATCGTCATAATCAAACCCGTGGCGCTCATGCTGCAGCCAAATACCCAGCATCACGGTCAATCCCCGCTTATGAGCTTCATCAAGTATGCGGTCGGCATCGTTGGTGGTCCAGGTCCTGATGGAATTTCCACCCGATTCCACCAGCAGGTCAAGCCGTGAGCTTCCACCTGCGCCCTTGATGAAATAGGGCTCCCCATCCCGGTAGACCCTGTAGTTGCCATCTTCGTCCTGTTCCACAGTCACCGGAACAGGTCCGGCTGATGATTCGGGTTTACTTGAGCAGGAAGAGCCTGCCAGCAGGATGGAAAATAGCAGCAGGACAGTGGGGGCTTTTCTTAAAGTGATCATGTTCATACTTCAATCAACTTCCTTGAAATGGATTCTCTTTCCACGATGCTGACAGGGATCAGGCTGAGGATTCCGTGCTGTTGCCCGTTTCCGGCAAAGCGGTTTTTAAGCGCCTGGATGGTTGCGTATCCCAGTTGTTTAAAATCCGTGCGGACCGATGAAATTGTTGGATTGTTGTGCCGGCACATCGGCAGGTCATCGTATCCCAGAACAGCTATATCATCCGGGACCATCACATTATTAACCATGGCGGTGTCCACAAAAGCCGTTGCCATAAGGTCATTGCAGATAAAAACAGCATCCGGTGCTGAACCGCCTTCCACCATATCATGAAAACTTTGCACGCCGGAGTTGAACTCAAAATCACCCTGA
>RECX01000344.1 GCA_007693825.1 Balneolaceae bacterium | reverse complement strand
ACGTTCACGGGCCACGTCCTGCTCATACCGAACCATCAGCTGCTCCTGGCCCTTGCGGCAACCCTGACCGGCTATCTGATCCTGCCTTTCTACGACAAGCTGGCCCTCATTCATTCCGGGATACGGCTTCCCTGGAGAAGGATCGCGAAAGCCTCTTTTCTCGGATTCGCTTTCAGCCACAACATCACCCCTTCCCTGCTGGTGGGCGGCACCATACGCTATCGCATCTACTCCACATACGGCATCAGCGGATTCAATGTCACAAAAGTGGTGGGTTTCTGCGCCGTAACCCTGTGGCTTGGCTTCATGGCGCTGGGCGGCGTGGTCTTTGCCGGCACTACGGTCCGGCTTCCGGAAGAGACCTACTGGCCGCTTCAAAACCTTCAGATACTGGGCTGGATATTCCTTCTGCTCTGCATCACCTACCTCATCCTGTGCCGCAATATCAGGGCAACCATCGCCTTCCGCGGCAAAATATTCCAGCTTCCTACCCTGCCTGTCGCGGCCGCACAGCTGATCGTCCCGTCACTGGACCTGATCGCATCCTCCCTTATTCTCTACCTGCTGCTTCCACCCATCCCGGAACTCACCTATCCCATGTTCCTGGCTATCTACCTGATCGGGTTCATGGGCGGCATCATCAGCCAGGTGCCGGGCGGGCTCGGCGTGATCGAAACCATTCTCGTTCTGATGCTTAGCCCGTTCATCGACGCTGCTCAGATCCTGAGTGCGGTGCTGGTCTACCGGCTCTACTATTTCATCGCCCCGCTCCTTGTGGCCGCCGTGCTGCTGGCCATTCACGAAATCCGCCAGCGCCGAAAAGCCGCTCGGGATACGTGATCCCGCCGCTTCACCTGTTTCTGTTCTGGTGGATGCGCTTTGCCGCCGTGCAGCCGTTCCTCTTCGGCTGGATACGCTTTGCCGCCGTGCAGCTGTTACTTTTCTGGTGGATGCGCTTTGCCGCCGCAGCAGCCGTTCCTTCCCGGCTGGATGCGCTTTGTCACCGTTGCAGCCGTTCGTACTCGGAAATCCGGCTGTCGTCGATGGTGATGAGCATGTTGTAGGCCTCCAGGCGCCGTTCCGTGTCGGCATCCATGAAAATCGCCCTGAATTCGCGGTGTTTGGCGGAAAAGAGCAGGTCGAAGGGGTAGCGCGCCGTGGTGCGGCGCTGCGACTGATGGATCATCTGGAATGCTTCGAGGATGTTGTCGCGGGACTGGTCCGGATTCTGGGTGAACAGGTCGAGCCCGTGCCGGTGGTAGCGGTATAGCGCCTTGCGGAAATCCTCATAATCCGGGTTTAGCAGCTGGGTAATCAGGTCGCTCCGGCTTCGGCGGGAGCCGGCTGTCGTCCATCCCGAACCGGAACCTTCTCCCATGTCGGCAATGCGGCGGGCATTCCGGAAGTACTCCTCGCCACCGAGTTCGGAGAAAGAGTCGTAATCGTATCCCAGAATAAGATTGGCATAAAAATCGAGCACGGAGGCAAGGGGATCGTACTGATAGATGTCGTGGAGCAGGTTGTGGTTGGGGCCGAAATTGAACGCCCAGTTGTTGTCGGTGATGATGAGCACCGGCGTGATCTGCAGGGTGTTGTAGATCGGGCGCTCCGACGACAGGAGCATGGTGGTGGTGAACAGCCGGTCATCGACCGAATTGATGACAATCTGGATGTTTACGCGGATTCGCTCCATCTCCGTGAAGCGGTCGTCGGTCCAGCTGTTGGTCTCGAGGTACTCCTTGACCATGGGTCCCAGCTGGTCAAGATACTCATAGTCGGTCGTGCTGATCTGGGCGGTGTTGATATCCACAGAGACCTCAAATACCTGGGTAGCTGCAGCCGTGCCGGGCAGGAGAAAAAAGATAAATGTGCTGATGACGAGAGCGGTCCGCATAAACTTTTCGTCGCTTTGTGAGCTATGGTGTAAGGTATCGGGTTTTCCCGGGTCTGATTAGTGACCGGGAGCATCCGCGCTGCGGGAGGTGTCCGGAAAGCAACTCCGTCGCACAACTCGTATGCCGATGTCTGCAAAATATAACGCTGGTTACGGATAAATCGCATGAAAAATATCACAAGAGGAACAGTAACGATGCCAGTATCAGGATACAAGGGTATACTGCGTGCATTGTGGCCCGGATTGCCATTTGGGATACGCCCGGTGATTTTGTTCGGATTGTTATACAGGCTGCTGCACGGAACGTTGCGCGGACCATCATACAAGCTGGTTCTTGGATTGTTGCTCCTCGGCATGCTGACGACGCCGGCACAGGCGCAATGGAGCATGGGAGCGCGTTCCATCGCCATGGGCCAGGCGCATACGGCACTGCCATCGGATACATGGGCGCTGTTTCACAATCCGGCATCCATGAGGACCGGAAATACTGTCCTCGGTTTTTTCACCATTCGCTATTACGGGATCAGGGAGCTTGAAGACCAGGCGGCAGTGCTGTCCGTCCCTCTGCATCCGTTCCGGAAGCGGAACCAGATGGATGTTTCGATGGGAGCCGGCTTTCATACGTATGGATTTGATCTTTACCGCGAGACACGGGCCATATCGGGTGTGGCACTGCGGCTCGACCGGCTCCGCATTGGTTTCAGCGCCAATTACGTCCACATCCGCATTGATGGATACGGGTCGAGAGGGTCGCCGGTGTTTGATGCCGGGGTCATCGCAGGTCTTGGAAATGGTTTCCAGATCGGATACCGGATCTCTCATATCCTCGCCACGGATTCCGGTGATTGGGAAACGGACCTGCATCCATCCGAGATGGCTGGCGGCATTTCGTGGAACGGCATGAAGGGACTGCTGATGGCGGTTGACCTTGTGAAGGACAGCCTTCATCCGCTTTCCCTGAGGGCCGGCGCCGAAGCCGAATTGCCCGGCGGGCTTTTCCTTCGGGGCGGATGGACGTCACGGCCGTTCACCTGGTCCGCGGGCACAGGGCTGCAGCTCAACCGCATCCACGGCAACCTGGCCGTTCAGAAGCATGACGTCCTTGGACTCAGTCCCGGTATTGATTTTCAACTTCATTTATGACTTGCCGACAGGATGCCGGCAGCAGCATGCGTGCTGTCTGACGTGGTGCCGATCCTGAACCCGGCAGGGATTTCACTTTTATCATGACTTTCCTTATCACTGCATATTCATACTGTCCTGAAGCATCTGCTAGCCAGGTAACAATTGCTGTGTACCACAAGGGTATGTGCCAGCCGGGTGACATTGCGCGCGATACAAGCAATACAAGCGATAACAGCAATAACAACAATACCAGCAATAGAAGCAGTACCAGCGATACAAACAATACCAGCAATAGAAGCAGTACCAGCAATAGAAACAAGACAATCAATACAGCCAGCCCGGTTGACCATAACCTGAATCGCGAGAGCAGTAATCTGTTTCCCGGGATCCGGCGGACATTAAAAGCCTGCCTGATATGTTTTGGTATACTGCTGTTACTTCCAGAGAACGGTATTTCAAGGGAGTACCCTGCGACAGATGGACCGGGTCCCGGTGAGCTGGTGCAACAGATCGCAGAAACCCTGGATCCGGAGGATTTTGAGAGTGATGAGGCCATGGAAGCCTATTTGCAGGAGTTGCTGGACCTGTTTCCCGTAAACCTGAACACCGCGTCCAGACAGGAGCTGTTCCTGATTCCGGGAATTGCGGACCGGGTTGTCGATGCCCTTGTTGCCTGGCGGACAGACCACACATTCACCGCCATCGATGATCTTGTCAGGGTCCCCGGAATTGGTCCGGTGACCGCCGGCAGGCTACGGCCATGGGTTACAGTCGGACCCGAACGCAACGTGTCCACCCGCAGCCGGAGGTCCGGTAATGCGAGGCATTTCGGAGCGCAGCAGTTTTTCCGTTATCAGCAATCCTTTCCGGCTGCATCCGGTTACATCGATTCGGGTGAAAATGCGGCGCCCTATGCTGGTTCTCCGTCCCGCTTATATCACAGGCAAACAGTGCGTACAGACAGATTTTCTGCAAATCTCACCCAGGTGAAGTTGCCGGGCGAACCCTACGAAGCGCCGCATGGCTTTGATTTCACGTCCGCCCACCTGTCCTATGATGGTACGGGTATCCTCCGCAGGGTGATCCTTGGCGATTACAGCGCACGTTTCGGGCAGGGCCTGGTGCTGTGGAACAGTTCTTCCTTCGGCAAAGGCGGGCCGGCTCATACGGCGCCTTTCAGACGGTCACATGGAATTACTCCGTACCGTTCATCCGGACAGACCGCATTTTTTCGTGGTGCAGCAACGGAATTCAAGGTTCCGCTTCCTGGGCTCCCGGAGAGCAGGGAAACCGGACTGTTCATATCCATCCTGCATTCCTCGCGGCAACGTTCCGCTGTGGAGGTAAACGGAGATACCATACGTCCGCCCTCCAGCAATCCTTACCACCGGACCGAAAATGAGCGGCAGCGAAGGAAAAATGTCCGCGAAATGGTTACGGGCAGTAATATCACACTGGTTCACAGCCATGGGAACCTGGGATTCACATGGGCTTTCTCGAGGCTCAACCGTCCCGTCATCCCACACCCGAATTCTTCACCGATGCAGGGAAGTCCGAATCAGGCGATGGGTATCAATGGTACATTACAGAAGGAATCCTTTCGTTTTTTCGGCGAATATGCATGGCGTGCGGGAACTGAATATGAGAGTAAACGCACCGAACGCACCGAACAGACCGAACGCACCGAACAGACCGACCGGACCGAACGGTCCGGTGCCAACGCGCACCGCCGTTCCTGGGTGACCGGAATAATGGTCTCCTATCCCGAAGGTGCGGATTGGGTTTTTGCTGTTCGGAACTATCAACCAGGATACTGGGCCGCGCATGCAAACGGTTTTGGTGAGGGAGCCGCGATACCGTCCAATCAGTCCGGCTGGTATCTTGGAATGCGGTTGAGACCTTGGCAAGGACTGCAATTATCCTTTTTCCTGGACCGTTTTCAGTTCCCTGAACCAACACGCGGCAACACCAGGCCCGGACACGGATGGGAAAGCATGTTCCATATCCAGTACAGGCATCGGCCCGGCATGGAATATCAGATCAGGCTTCGATACAAGGAACGCTCAACGGAGCTGAATATCCTTGATGACTTTCACCGCAGACAGCGAACATCCGCAATTTCAGGCAGGTTGAACGGGCGCTTTCAGATGAGCTGGCAGGTCCATCAAAAACTGCTTATCCGTTCTCGTTATGATGCTGTGCTGACATCCCTGTCAGGGGTATCGGGAGCAGCCATATCGGGAGCACGTGTTCCGGATAACACCGGAGTTGCCGTCAGCAAAACGGTGCGCTGGCGGCCATCAAAGATACTTCGATTTGATCTGGGATGGGCTCTTTTCGACACGGATGACTACAGCTCGCGCCTGTATCTTTATGAATTCGATCTGACCCATGTCATGACTTCACGCATGCTTTCCGGAGTTGGCCGGCATTCGTATGCCGTAATGCGCCTTCAACCCTTTGCATGGCTCCTGGCGGAATTGAAGTACACAAGGATACGCTACTTCGACCGTCCGGCTGTCGGTTCAGGCAATGACCAGACAGCGGGTCCGTTCCGATCGGAACTCGGAATACAATTCCGGCTCACCTATTGAAGGTCCCTGAGAGAAAAAAACAGGATCGAAAAGGATGCAGCAAGTACCAGGTAGTGCTGGAATAGAGGAACCATGTGAAGCAGCAAAGCAGTGCTGTAAGCGGCAAGGGCAGCGGCAAGAACAGCGACCAGAAACGCTCCGATATGGATTGCCGCCAGCATGACCATGAAACGGAGCCGTGCTGTCATCAGCAGCAGTACAAACAGGAAAGCAAAGAAAACATATCCACCCGGAATGGCAATGGTGACCGCCAGATCTGTGCCGGCAGACTCTAGCAATATCCCGGTACCGGCCTCATCCCCGGCAACCTGAACAGAGCTGTCTCTACGGTGCAGATACTGCAGAAACGGAACCATGACAGTGTAGTTCAACAGGACACGGACCGGTCGTATTACAAAAATGTACGCCGGAATGATGGCAAGAGCCGAGAACGGGTAGTACCAGCGAAGCCGCTTCCTGATTGCTTTGATTACACCCATATATCTACCATGATCTAACAATGCATAAGGTCATTCTGACGGTGCAGTAG
>RECX01000342.1 GCA_007693825.1 Balneolaceae bacterium | reverse complement strand
TATATCCTGACCGGCAATGCTTCGTGTTCAAAATTTAACAAAAACGTATCAAAGCGGCGGGCGGCCCCTTACCGTTCTGGACAATGTGAGTTTCGGGATCGATCCGGGCACTTCCTGCGCGATCATCGGTTCGTCGGGCAGCGGCAAAACGACGCTGCTCGGACTTGCGGCCGGGCTCGATCGTGCCACATCGGGTGAGGTATATCTCAAGAAGCATGCCCTTCATCAGCTGGACGAGGACGATTTGGCTGTCATCCGAAACCGGCATATCGGATTCATATTCCAGTCTTTTCAGTTGATCCCTACACTCACGGCACTGGAAAACGTGATGGTGCCGGTTGAGTTGCGCGGGGTGTCCTACGATTATGTTGCCGGCGAAGCCCGGCGGCTGCTGTCGGAGGTGGGGCTGGAGGGACGGGTAGACCATTATCCCTCACAGCTTTCCGGAGGGGAGCAGCAGCGCGTAGCCATAGCCCGCGCCTTCATCCACAAGCCCGACATCCTTTTTGCCGATGAACCAACAGGAAACCTGGATTCCGAGACCGGTGAGCAGATTGAGGATATCCTTTTTGATCTCAATGAAAAGCTTGGAACGACGCTGGTGATCGTGACCCATGATCCCGATCTGGCGGCTCGGTGCGACCGTGTGATACGGCTGAAGCGCGGCGTGATCGCATCCGACAGTGCCGCAGGGGTCGATTCCGGTACCGCGGGCGCTGATTCCGAAAATGAAAAAGTTGTCAACGGTGTGGCATGATGAACCGGATTCTACCCGACATGTTCAGCATCAAAACCGCGTGGCGGGATGCCCGCACACAGCTGTACAGCCTTTTGCTGTATTGCGGCGGTATCGTGGCCGGTGTGGCTGCGCTGGTGGCCATCCTTTCGTTTCGCAGCGATGTACTCCTTACGGTGGACGACCAGGCGAGGGAGCTGCTCGGAGCGGATATTGAAATCAGTGTAAATGAACCCTACAACTCCGATCTGATTGCCCTGATTGACTCCATCGGCGGAGAACAGGCCCGCTCGATATCGTTTTCATCGATGGTTTTGTACAGGGGGACGCAGACGCAGGGCGGAGGGGAAACCCGGCTTTCCCAGATCAGGGCCATTGATGGTGGATTTCCGTTCTACGGTGAAATAAAAACCGAGCCCGGGGAGGCAGCCCGGCAGTATCAGTCCGACCGGTCGGCCCTGGTGGACCGTCCCGTCATGAACCAACTCGGATTGCAGGTCGGCGACTCCATCCGCATTGGATCCGAGTGGCTTCGGATTTCGGGAATCATACTGGAAGTGCCGGGTGAATCGGCGGCTTTTTCACTTATAGGTCCGCGCGTGATCGTCCCGCGGGACGTGGTGGAAGGCACCAATCTGCTGGACCGGGGCAGCAGGGTGCAGTACATAACCTGGATCCGTTTCGATGAAACATCCGCTGCCTGGGCCGGGGATCACGGCCTCTTACTGGACGAAGCCGGGATCGAGGCCATTGCCTCCCGGATCCGCGAAACTTCCGCTGACCGCCGCATCGGTGTCGCAACCGTGGCATCACGCAAGGCTGAATTCGCACAGATCGTGGATTTGATGACCAGGTTCCTGGGAATGGTCGGCTTCATTGCCCTGATGCTGGGTGCACTGGGAGTGGCCAGCGCCGTGTATGTGTACATCAAACGGAAAAGTGCCGTGGTGGCCACGCTGCGCTGCCTCGGGGCCTCTTCCAGGCAGACCGTGCATATCTTCGGGCTTCAGGTAGCCGGACTCGGACTGGCGGGCGCCGTCATCGGATCCCTGTTCGGCCTGCTGGTGCAACGATTTCTACCCGTGCTTTTTGCGGACTTCCTGCCGTTTGAACTGATCCAGCAGGTATCGGTCCCGGCGCTGCTGCTTGGATTCCTGACCGGTGTGGCGGTCAGCTTCGCCCTGGCACTGCTGCCCCTGCTGAGCATCAACAACATCCCGCCGCTGCTGACCATACGGGCCATGGATTTTTCGCCGCTGGCACATGTGCAGAAACGGGTTAAAATTGCAGTCGGCGCCGGCATCATTGTGCTGCTGACACTGATTCTCGCACTGCTGCTGGATAGTGTGGCAGCGGCTGCCATTTTCATTGCAGCACTGATCGCATCCATCCTGATCCTGCTGGCCACATCCACGCTGCTGATCCGGCTGGCACGCGCTCTGAGGCTCACCTCCTTCCCGTACGTCTGGCGCCAGGGCATCGCCAACATGTTCCGGCCCAACAACCAGACCGCCGTCCTGGTGACCACCCTCGGGATGGGGATGCTGCTGATCGGGGCCATGTACCTGTCGCAGGAGATGATATTGCAGCGCATTGATCTGCAGACAGGCGACCATCAGCCCAACCTGGTGTTTTACGACATCCAGTCCGACCAGCACGCTCAGGTCAGGGAGATTGCAGAGCAGGGCGGGGCGCGGGTGCTCGAGAGCGTCCCGATCGTGTCGATGCGCCTGGCGCAACTCAAGGGGCGGTCCATTCGAGAACTCCGGGAGGATACGGCCCGCGTTACCAGTACCTGGGCCTTGACCCGTGAATACCGCGTGACCTATCGCGAGGTGCTCAACGATGCCGAGAGCATCCGCGAGGGGGAATGGATCGGGCGCTCGGAAGCAATTGGTTCGGGCGCCATCGTACCGGTCTCGCTGGATTACCGCCTGGCTGACGATCTGGGTGTGGGTCTCGATGACATGCTCACCTTCGATATACAGGGCGTGCAGGTCGAGACACGCGTGGCCTCTATCCGGGATGTCGACTTCCAGCGGCCGCAGCCCAATTTCTTCCTGCTGTTCCCGGCCGGCGTACTCGAACCCGCACCGCAATTTTTTGCCATGACGCTCCGGGTCCCCGACAGTGAATCCACAGCGCGCATCCAGCAGGAGGTCGTCCGCGCCCTTCCCAACGTTTCCGCCATCGATGTGGGACTGGTGCTCGAGAGCGTGCAGAAATTCCTGGACAAAGTAGCCATGGCCGTGCAGTTCATGGCGCTGTTCAGCATCCTGACCGGGCTCATTGTCCTTGCCAGCGCCATCGCCATCAGCCGGTTTCAGCGCATCCGCGAATCGGTGCTGCTGCGGACCATCGGCGCCTCGCGGCGACAGATCACCGGAATCCAGTTCGTGGAGTACCTGTGGCTCGGGACATTGGCCTGCCTGGCCGGATTGCTGCTTGCCCTTGTTGCCGGCTGGCTGCTGGCCTGGTTTTTCTTTGACCTGGTTTTCGTGCCCAATGTGCCTGCGCTTCTCCTGGCCTCCCTCATCGTGATCGGCCTCACCCTGGCTGTCGGATTCCTTAATTTCCGCGGAGTGTTGCGCAGCAAGCCGCTTGAGGTGCTGCGGGCGGAGGGATAATCACGTATATTGCGAGCCAAACCCTGAACACACAACAGGAGGAATATCATGGGGATCGGACCGTCACAACTCAGCTGGTTTTTTGCGGGCCTGGCCACAGCGTCACTGCTCATCATAGGAATTGCAGGTTACAAGGGGGTGGATGCGGACGGCGGTCCCGGGTTCGATGAGCCGCCATTCGTGATGCACGATGTGGACCGGGCGCAGCAGCTGTTCGGCCTGCAGTTCGACGAGGCCCAGCGCGATTCCATGATGGACGGGCTCCGGACCAATCTTGACCTGTACGAGGTCATGCGGGAGATCGACCTGCCGAACCATGTCGTGCCCGCGATGCAGTTCAATGTGCTGGCAGCCGGATCGCTGCCGGACCTGGAACAGCGTCCTGTCGACTGGAAACTGCCGGCGTCGGTATCGCTGCCCGAAAACCGGGAAGAGCTGGCTTTTTATCCCGTCGAAAAACTGGCGGTGCTAATCCGCGACCGCAAGATCACCTCCCTGGAACTCACGGAGCTCTATCTGGACCGCATTGCGCGGTACGACGACGAGCTCATGACCGTCGTAACCCTTACGCCTGATCTGGCCCGCCGCCAGGCCCGCCAGGCCGACGAGGAACTCGCGCGTGGCATCTGGCGCGGACCGCTGCACGGCATCCCTTACGGCACCAAGGATTTGCTGGATCTGGCCGGCTACCCGTCCACCTGGGGCTCGGAAATCTACCGGGACCAGGTTGCCACCGAAACCGCCGTAGTCATCCGCAAGCTTGAGGAGGCCGGCGCGGTGCACCTGGCAAAAATGTCGCTCGGCGAACTTGCCTGGGGCGATGTCTGGTTTGGCGGCATGACCCGCTCTCCCTGGAATACGGAGTATGGCAGCAGCGGTTCCAGTGCGGGTTCGGCGTCCGCCACAGCGGCCGGACTTGTGGCCTTTGCCATCGGTTCCGAGACGCTGGGCTCGATCGTATCCCCATCCACCCGCAACGGGGTTACCGGACTGCGTCCCACGTACGACCGCGTCAGCCGCCAGGGCGCCATGGCGCTGAGCTGGAGCATGGACAAGCTGGGACCGATCACCCGGTCGGCACACGACGCCGCGCTGGTGTTTGCGGCCATCCACGGTCCGGCCGAACGCAATGCAGATGCCGGCTACTCCGACCCGGTCCTCATCCACCGGAAAACGGGCGTTTTTGACCTGCCGTTCAACTACGAACCCGACTTTGATTTCGAAAACCTGAAGGTCGGCTACGTGAAGTCGGCGTTAGAGTCCGATTACGGCTACCGGGATTTCGACAGGGCGGTGCTGGAGGTGCTCGAATCGCTGGGGGCGCAGCTCGTGCCGATCGAGCTGCCGGAGTTGCCGGCGTCGGCCATCCGGTTCATCCTGAGTGTGGAGGCCGCCGCGGCCTTTGATGATATCACGCGCTCGGGACGCGACACCATGATGGTCCGGCAGATCAAAAACGCCTGGCCGAACGTCTTCCGCACGTCCCGGTTTGTGCCCGCCGTGGAATATGTGCAGGCCAACCGCATCCGCGCGCTGATCATGGAGCAGATGGATGAGGCCATCCGCGGGGTGGATGTGTACGTTTCGCCGTCATTTGCGGGCGGCAACCTTCTGGTCACCAACCTGACGGGACATCCCTCCCTGTCTGTTCCAACTGGCTTCGACCCGCAAGTGGGGTTGCCGACGAGCATCACGTTCAACGGCCACCTGTTCGATGAGGGCACGGTGCTGGCGCTGGCCCGGGCGTATCAGTCCGTCACAGAGCATCATCTTCGGATCCCTCCGGCGTTTCTGAATGCCATAGGGCCGGATACCGGTGACTGACTTCCAGCATGATGAAATCGTAGACGGCGTGGGCGGTCATGGCGGCGATCAGTCCGGCCCATTCGTACAGCAGGCCCAGGCCGACACTCAGGGCGAACATCATCAGCCCGAAAAGGATGTGCCGCGGTGAGTGGAATTTGAAGTAGCCGTGTATCCCGACAAAGATGAGGGATGTGAGCCATATGCCAAGGACCGGCTGCATCGCGCCGCGGAACAGCAGCTCTTCACCGACTCCGGCAAACAGGGAGATCTGGATGCGGTCGAACCGGGTGAAACGCATCTGCATGACCAGTTCCACAATGGCATAGTCCTTCAGGATTTTGGATATGGGTGTGCGCCAGATCACGAATGAGATGCCGGCTGCAGCCAGGATCCCGAAAACGGCGCCGGCAAGCAGCTGCAGGGGTATCCCGAATCCATGGTCAAACAGCGATGCAAGCGGCGCGTCATGGAAAAAACGGAGGATAAGCAGCGTCAGCGACAGGTATATCACTGCCGAGGCAAGGGATAAAAAAAGCAGGCCGGATCGCGATGCCATCGGGGAAATGCGGATTTGTTGTTATTTTGGACGATCAAGAATACCAATGAAGGAACAGAATTCCAACGAGTGAACAGAATGTCAACGAGTGAACGGAATGTCAACGAGTGAACAGAATGTCAACGAGTGAACGTAATGCCAATATGGGAACAGGATACCAAAATACACGGACTTTATGATCCATATCAGGGAAATTACCCCGGATGATGCAGAAAAATTGCTGAAACTGATGGAGGAGCTGGACCGCGAAGCCGATTATCTGCTCTATGAACCGGGTGAGCGTCCGGTGGATGAAGAAGCGCTCCGGGAGCACATCCGGAAGCTGGAACCGCCCCGGTTCGGCACGTTTTTTGTCGCGGAAACCACCGTTGCAGCGGACACGGATATCGCTACAGCGGACACGGATATCGCTACAACGGACACGGATGCCGGTACACTGGACGCAGATGCCGGTACACCGGACACAGATGCCGGTACACCGGACACAGATGCCGGTAC
>RECX01000263.1 GCA_007693825.1 Balneolaceae bacterium | reverse complement strand
ATGCTATGCTGCTATGCTATGCTATGCTGCTATGCTCTGCTATGCTGCTATGCTCTGCTTCTGCTATCGTTTCCGGGAATTCGAATCCGGATAGATGGCACAATTTTGTGAACAACATTCGGCAGGGCAATCATTCACCTGAATGCATATAAGTGAAACAGTACCCGAACCAGCAGCTCGATTTGCGGGATTCAGTTCGATTTGCCGGATTCAGCTCATCCGGAAAAACTTCTTCTTCTCTTCAAGATAGGGAAGGAAAACCTTTTTCAGTGCAGCATGTTTCGGATGTTCCAGTCCGGGATCGGAATCCGTCATTTCCAGCGCGGTGTTTTTGGCAATTTCCAGAAGGTACTGATCACCCAGGATGTCGGCATATCGGAACTCCGGAAGGCCGCTCTGACGGGTCCCGAGAAAATCGCCCGGTCCCCGAAGCTTAAGGTCGGCTTCAGCAATCCGGAACCCGTCCCCGGTCTCCTGCATGGTGGCAAGCCGGCTGCGCGCCTCGCGACTCTGTTTGACATCGGTCATCAGCATGCAGTAGCTCTGTCGCGCCCCACGGCCGATGCGCCCCCGAAGCTGGTGCAGCTGCGACAGGCCGAAGCGCTCGGCATGCTCTACTACCATGACCGAGGCGTTAGGCACGTTCACCCCGACCTCAATGACCGTAGTGGAAACAAGGATCTGGATACGGTTCTCCTTGAAATCCCGCATTACCTGCTCCTTTTCGGAGGTGGACATGCGTCCGTGCAGCAGCCCGGCCCGATACCCAGGAAACTCCACACGGATCTGATCGAATCCTTCCGTGGCGTTCTTAAGGTCCATCGCTTCCGACTCCTCGATCAAGGGGTAGACCACGTAGACCTGGCCCCCCTCCTCAAGACGCTCAGTCAGAAAACGGTGCAGTTTTTCCCGCTCCGGCTCACGGAGCACACGGGTGACAATCTCCTTGCGCCCGGGCGGGAGATCGCGGATCACCGACAGATCCAGGTCGCTGTACAGGGTCATGGCCAGTGACCTTGGAATAGGCGTGGCCGACATTACGAGGATGTGCGGATTTTCACCTTTTTCCCGAAGCAATGCACGCTGAGCCACCCCGAACCGGTGCTGTTCATCAATGATAGCCATGCCAAGACGATGAAAACGGATGGACTCCTGGATGATGGCATGGGTCCCGACCACAATGCCGGCCATACCACCGGCGATGTCCGTATGGATGTCTTCGCGAAGTGACTTTTTCTGATTCCCGATCAGCAGACGGATGTTTACACCGAGCGGCTGCAGCCATTCCGAAAGAGAATGATAATGCTGCTCTGCAAGGATCTCGGTTGGCGCCATCATGACGGCCTGGTAACCGCTGTCGATGGCCATGAGCATGGATCCGATCGCAACCACCGTCTTGCCTGAACCCACATCCCCCTGAAGCAGGCGGTTCATCTGTCTCCCGGACCTGATATCGCGCTTGATGTCCCCAAGTGCATTTTTTTGTCCCTCCGTAAGTTCAAAGGGCAGCACCTCATTGAAGAAACGACTGGAGTGCGGCCGTGTTTCCGCCATAACAGGTCCCGGCGCCTTGTCAAATACTTCTTTTTTCAGTGTGACCACGCTCAGTTCAAAAAGGAACAGTTCTTCGAATTTGAATCGCTCAAGCGCTTTCTGATAGTGCGAGGGCGTTTCGGGGGCATGTATATGGAATAATGCGGTGCGGCGTTCCGGGTAACCGAAGCGGCTCAAAAGATCAACCGGGAGGAATTCGGGAACGGACAGACGATCGAGCACCGAAAGGATCCATTTGCGCAGCAAACCGGATGTAATGTATGTATTCTTGAAAAACTGGTTGCCGGGATATATGGGAATGATCGCGGCAAAACGCTGCTGCTGGTCCTGCATTGATGTATCGGCGGAGGAGAGCTGCTCGACCTCGGGATGTGCCATGGAGAGATACCGGCCAAAACGTTTTACCGAACCGAAAAAAGCGTAATACTCTCCCTTATTAATGGATTTTCGGAAATAGGAGATTCCCTTGAACCAGACGGCCTTGAGCTGGCCGGTATCATCCTGGAGGATGGCTTCGAGCCTTTTTTTCCTTCCAAAGCCGCTCTCCGTGACAGATGTTACCGTACCCATGACGGTAACTTGCTCCCCGGAACCCTGAAGCTGGCGGATTTTGAGGATGGTCCGGCGATCCAGGTAGCTTCTGGGGAAAAACCGCACCAGGTCTCCGGGTGTGCGTACGCCGGATTCCTGGAGGGCTTGTGCCCTCGCCGGGCTGATACCAGGGATGTCAGTCAGTTTCAATTGATATAGTGTTATATATCAGATGTATATTTTTCATGCTCACGGACAGGGTGCAATAGGCTCTTTCGAGGGCCTGTTTGGCAGTTTCAAGGTAGAATGAAATTTTTATCGTAGTTGCATGTTGCAAAGGGTGTTTGGAATTCCATATATTTGCAGACTCTTCAACATCCATTACCAAACAGAATGAACCGTGCCAACGATACAGCAGTTAATCCGTAAAGGCAGAAAGAACAAAATTAAGAAAACTACGGCTCCTGCGCTACAAGACTGCCCGCAGCGCCGTGGGGTATGCACACGTGTGTACACTACCACGCCAAAGAAGCCGAATTCCGCTTTGCGCAAGGTAGCTCGTGTTCGCCTGACAAACGGTATTGAAGTTACCGCATATATTCCGGGCGAGGGACACAATCTCCAGGAGCACAGCATTGTGCTGATCCGGGGTGGCCGGGTCAAGGACCTCCCGGGTGTCCGGTATCACATCATCCGTGGTGCACTTGATACAGCTGGTGTTGATGACAGGCGCCAGAGAAGAAGTCTGTATGGCACCAAGCGTCCCAAATAGTAGTTCTGTAATGTTAACTTTTTAGTTATTTGACCAATGCGAAGAAGAAGCGCCGAAAAGAGAATAGTCAAGCCTGATCCTGATTTCCAGGACAAGTCTGTATCTCGGTTTGTCAACTGCCTCATGAAAGACGGCAAGAAAACAACGGCCACAAAGATCTTGAAACAGGCTTTTTCGGTTATCGAGGAAAAAACCGGCAAGGTCGGCCTGGACGTTTTCAAAGAGGCCCTGAACAACACCGCGCCTGTGCTCGAGGTGAAAAGCCGCCGTGTAGGCGGTTCCACCTATCAGGTTCCCATCGAAGTGCGTCCGGAGCGAAGCACGGCTCTCAGCATGCGCTGGCTTATCCGTTCCGCCAAGGCCCGTAATGACAAATCCATGTCTGCCCGTCTTGCCCGTGAACTGATGGATGCTGCCAACAACGAAGGCGGTGCCGTTCGCAAGAAAGATGACACACACCGCATGGCTGAAGCAAACAAGGCCTTCGCCCATTTTCGATTCTAGAAATAAACGCTATACGTTTCCCAATACATGTCAGCAACAGCAACAAATAATACCAAGATTGTCGAGCAGATAAAGAAGACGCGCAATATCGGCATTATGGCCCATATTGATGCCGGTAAGACGACAACTACCGAGCGTATCCTGTTCTACACGGGTATCAGTCACCGCATGGGCGAAGTTCATGACGGTGCCGCCACCATGGACTTCATGGAGCAGGAGCGGGAGCGTGGTATCACCATTACCTCAGCCGCCACCACCTGCTACTGGAAAGACCATCGCGTCAACATCATCGACACCCCGGGCCACGTTGATTTCACTGTCGAAGTGGAGCGGTCCCTTCGCGTCCTTGATGGTGCCGTCGCCGTTTTCTGCGCCGTAGGTGCTGTTCAGCCGCAGTCTGAAACCGTTTGGCGTCAGGCCAACAAGTACGGTGTGCCCCGGATGGCTTTCGTGAACAAAATGGACCGTACCGGTGCCGATTTCTACAATGTTATTGAACAGATGAAGCAGCGCCTCAAGGCGAGCCCTGTCCCGCTGCAGATACCAATCGGTTCCGAGGAGAACTTCAAAGGTGTGGTGGACCTGATGAGCAGTCGTGCCTTCATATGGGATGATGCAACCCAGGGAAAATCCTTCGAGGAAATTGATATTCCTGCCGATTTGACTGAAAAAGCAGATGAATTCCGGAAGCTGATGATCGAGTCGATCGCCGACTACGATGACACGCTGATGGAAAAATACCTCATGGAAGAGGAGATTACCGTTGAGGAGATGGAAATGGCGCTGCGCAAAGCTACGCTGGACCTCAGCATCACTCCGGTACTCTGTGGATCCGCATTCAAGAACAAGGGTGTTCAGACGCTGCTTGACTCCATTGTCAAATACATGCCGTCTCCGATGGACGTGGATGCCATAGAGGGAACAAGCGCATCCGGAAACGGGGAGAAAATGACCCGCCGGACCAGCATCGAGGAACCTTTTGCCGCACTGGCATTCAAGATCATGACCGACCCCTACGTCGGAAAACTGACCTTTATCCGTGTCTACTCCGGAGTGCTCAGCGCCGGATCCTATGTACTGAACGTATCCACAGGAAAAAAGGAGCGGATCGGACGGCTGCTGAAGATGCATGCCAATTCAAAGGAGGACATCAGTGATGTGCGCGCAGGTGACATTTGTGCCGCAGTCGGGATTAAAAGCGTTCACACAGGCGATACCCTCTGCGATGAAAAATCACCGATCATCCTGGAGCAGATGGTGTTCCCCGAGCCGGTGATCAAACTGGCCGTCGAGCCCAAAACCAAGGCCGACAACGACAAACTCACCACTGGTTTGTCCAAGCTTGCCGAGGAGGATCCGACGTTCAAGGTGCAGGTGGATGATGAAACGGCGCAAACGACCATCGCGGGCATGGGTGAGCTTCATCTTGAAGTCATTGTGGATCGCCTGAAACGCGAATTCAAGGTGGAAGCCAATGTGGGCCAGCCCCAGGTATCCTACCGTGAAGCCATCACCCGACCGGTAACGCACAGGGAAATTTACAAGAAGCAGACCGGTGGCAGGGGTAAATTCGCCGACATCCAATTCGAAATTCTTCCGCTGGATGGACATACCGGATTTGAGTTTGTGGACGAAGTTGTGGGTGGAAGCATCCCGCGTGAATACATGTCCGCTGTCGAAAAAGGATTCAAAGGCGCGCTCACAAACGGTGTGCTTGCCAACTACTCTATAGAAGGCGTGCGCGTGCGCGTATTTGACGGATCCTACCACGATGTCGATTCCGACTCCGTCAGCTTTGAAATGTGCGCCAAGATCGGATTCAAGGAAGCAGCCCGCAAGGCAGCACCCATTCTGCTGGAGCCCATCATGAAAGTGGAAGTGATTACTCCGGAAGAGTACATGGGAGATATCATCGGAGATCTGAACGGCCGTCGCGGTATCATTGGAAAAATGGAGAACCGGATTGAAGGATCCGTGATAGACGTCGAGGTGCCTCTCTCAGAGATGTTCGGCTATTCCACACACCTTCGCTCACTGTCCCAGGGACGAGCCGTCTACTCCATGGAATTTGAAAAATACGCACCGGTTCCCGACTCGATTGCGAAAGAAGTTATTGAAGAAAAAAAGTAACCAGGAAAGCTTAACACAGTAAGTCATGGCAAAAGAAACTTTTGAACGGACCAAGCCCCACGTGAACGTAGGAACGATCGGTCACGTGGATCACGGAAAGACGACGCTGACGGCGGCCATTACGCGGACGCTGGCGGCCAAGTATGGCGGGGTAGTCAAGGCGTTTGATGAAATTGACAACGCCCCCGAGGAGCGCGAGCGCGGTATCACCATTGCCACGGCGCACGTGGAATACGAGACCGAGAAGCGCCACTATGCGCACGTTGACTGTCCGGGCCACGCCGACTATGTGAAGAACATGGTAACCGGAGCGGCGCAGATGGACGGGGCGATCATAGTGGTTGCGGCCACCGACGGTCCGATGCCCCAGACGCGCGAGCACATCCTTCTGGCGCGCCAGGTGGGGGTACCCTCGCTGGTGGTGTTCATGAACAAGGTGGACCTGGTGGACGACGAGGAGCTCCTGGAGCTGGTCGAGCTGGAGGTCCGCGAGCTGCTGAGCAAGTACGAATTTGACGGTGACAACGCCCCTGTGGTGATGGGCTCGGCCCTGGGCGCCCTGAATGGCGAGGCTCAGTGGGAAGAGAAGATCATGGAGCTGATGGACGCCGTTGACTCGTTTATCCCCACGCCGGACCGCGATGTTGACAAGCCGTTTCTGATGCCTGTAGAGGACGTGTTCACGATCACCGGCCGCGGCACGGTAGCCACGGGCCGTATCGAGCGGGGCGTGATCAAGCTCAACCAGGAAGTGGATATCGTAGGTATCCAGGAGAAGAAGATGAAGTCGGTTGTCACGGGCATCGAGATGTTCCGCAAGA
>RECX01000131.1 GCA_007693825.1 Balneolaceae bacterium | reverse complement strand
AAGTAAACGGGTTCAGGCGGTTGCCAGGAAACGTTTTTTTCTTCTTGTGTAGATCACGGAAAAAATCGCCACGGAAACGATGACTACGGCCACCATCGGAATGACATGAAAAGGTTCGGTCAGATAGTGTGCGACTGAATGACCCCCCGTTTCGCCGTGCCCGGGATGTGCCCATACTCCGGTTGCTGCCACAAGCAGCAACAGCAGAGCCGAAACTCCATTTTTGAAATAGCGTGAAAACATGATAGTGTCGTTCTCGATGTTGCAAATGAGACCGGTTTTGTAACCGGGTATATTATGCCTAAGCGTCCGCAATATAGTGCATTTTGGAATAACTGTTTCAAATATTCAGAAATTCTAATAAATGATTTCAAAACGGGGCATTGCGTGGATCGTGGTTGCAGCCATGACGATTTAAAAAACGCCATTTTCTGTCTTTTCGGAAACCATGTCGAGCAGTTCCGTGAATTCACCGAGCATGTCCTCAAGCGCCGGTGCGCCGGTCCAGGCGGCGGGATAGTAGACAGCGGCAGCGATATTTTGCGTCTCCGTGCCGGTTTTGGTCAGCTGGCAGTCCTTTACCGGTGTGACGACGGGAGTTTCAAGGCCGTCCTTTACTGCAAAGCCCGTGACCAGGTCCTGCAGCGATATCGTCTGTCCGGAGGGATTGAACACGAACGTTTCATTTTCTTTACCCGGCCGGAACAGCCAGCTGTCGGCGGCGACGCGGTCCGTATCCCACAGAGAAATGGGGACGATCCAGGCCAGCGACACATGGTTGTTGATATCGGCGGCGGTATTGATGCGTGGAAAGGCGTCCTCTGATGCCGCCCGGAGCAGGTATTCCGATGCGGGCTTGCCGCGTCCGGTCGGTTTGTACGTGCCGATGCGCATCATGTCGCGGCACGCTTTTCGGAAGGCATCTTCGCGCTCCGTCAGCGGTTGCTTCCGCTGTTCCAGGAGCTGATCCAGGCGGTTATCGGGGAAGGTGAAGTTTTGTTCGATCCGGACGTTGTATGCCCGGACAAAGCCGATCCGGATCCGATCTTCAAGAAGGTTTGCAACTGGTTCCATAGTGTTTCTTTTCCATTTCCGGATGTTTGCCTGACGATGTCTGTCTGACTATGGAACCAAGTTACATATCTGCGCGTGAGTAAGAAAACGATTTTTGAGTTGCCGCTGGCAGAGCGCCTGAGGCCGCCTGTGCACCAGTCACATCCGGTGCACAGGGCAAAAGGGGACTCAATGTTTGCCAAAGGGCTGCTCAGTGTTTGCAAAGAGGCTGCTCAGTGTTTGCAAAAGGGCTGCTCAGTGTTTGCAAAAGGGCTGCTCAGTGTTTGCGAAGGTAGATATTTCCGCGAAGTGTGGTGATCCGGTACTCGGGCCCGCCCCCGTTCACATCGGCGACCACGGTTTCGCTGACCGGGATGCGAAGGTTGTGCGATGCATTTCTGCGCGGGGACGCATCCTCCCGGATGTCCATGTCAAAATCGGTGAACATCTCGCCGAATTCGGAGCGCAAGCGGGTGGTGAAGCGGCTTCCGGAAGGGAACGAGAGGTCGATGTCGCCGGTCAATGTATTGAATGACATCGGTTTATCGGTGGATATGTTTTCAAAGGCCGCCACGATGTTGCCGTTGACCGTGTTCACCAGGGCCGCGCCGCTGACATCCAAAAGTGAAACACCGCCGCTGACCTGGTTGATTTCGAGATCCCCGCTCACGTTTGAAATCGCGAGGGTATCGGCTTGCACCAGGTTTATGTTGACGGAGAAGTTCTGCGGCACCATGATATGGTACCGGGTTGCTCCCCAGATTGCCTCACTGCGAATGGTGACCACGTTATCGTTTTCGGTTGCCTCGAATCCGGGTGATGGTTCGGTGATCCGCCGCATGCCTTCCGGCGGCTCCTGCCGTTCACGCCGCTTGTCCGCCATGCCGCCGTAGCGCACCACGACCTCGTTGCCGTCGTATCCGCTGATCTCAACCGATCCGCGGAACGTATTCAGGCTCAGTCGGCCCGGCTCTCCCGGACGGCTCAGGGGCAGCACAATCTCCTTCTCTTCCAGCTCGTAGTATTCCATCGCAATGCCGGATGCGTAGGCGGATGCTGCTGCTGATGTTGTTGTTGATGACGTTGCGGCAAATGTCTCTTTGTCGAGGGTGGAAAATGCCGATTTGAGTGACTGGCTCGCGGTTTCGCTGATATTCCGGAGTGTGGTGCGTTCTGACGGAATCACCAGGACCAGTGCGAGCAGCAGCAGTATGCCTTTGGATTTCATTGTTGTAGGGGTTTTGGTTTTGTGGGATAATGTTTCGGTGCCGTGAAACTGCCGTCACAGCAGCACAAGCAGGGTCTGTTCGATCTTGTCGCGGACCGGATCCTCCATCTCTTCCTGTTCCAGGAGTTTCTGGAATTCCCTTGCCGCTCGCGGTTCCTGCAGTGCAATCATGGCGTCGGCCAGGGCGATCTGCACCATCGGTGAGGGCTGGCGCGTGATGGCACGGACCAGCTCCTCGCGCACCATCGGGTGCGAACCGTGGTGGACCAGCGCATCCACGGCGGCCACACGCACGTTGACATTGGGATCAAAATGCAGTGTCTGCACCAGTGCAAAGATCACATGCTCTTGCGGCGACGGGATCTCCATGCTGATGTTGACCGCCCGAAGCCGCTCAGCCGCCGAGCTCTCATCCAGCAGGGAGATCATCATCATTTCGCGCAGGTCGTGCACCTCGGCCGCAATCTGCTGGATCTGCTGGTCATGCGTCCCGCGTCCGGGATACAGCAACCCGAGCAACAGACCAGCCAGGAACACGGCGGCGATGGATGCGGCAGTCTGCATATGGCGGATGCGCGGAGTGCCACCAGACGGAAAGAGCCCGGGGATGAATCGCAGCAGAGGCGTCCGTCCCGCAGTCTCACGTTCCTGTCTTTTCTGATCCGGTTGCGACAGGTTCTTTTCCTCCTGCTGCATTTCCTCCTGCTGCATTTCCTCTTCACGTCGCCGGATCTCTTTTTCCTGCTGCAGCATGGCGTGGAATCGCTCACCCATCGCGGGGTCCGGCTCCGGAGAGGGCAGGTCGCCCAGCTGCCTGAAATGCACTTCCATCTCCCGCACTTCGGCCATGTCGATCTTGCCCGCCCGGACAAGCCGGTCGAACTCCTGCTGCTGCGCATCCGACAGGCTGTCCTGCAGGTAGCCGGTGATCAGGTCGATATGTTTTTCGTTGGGTGTCATTGAATTACAGGGTAAGTGAGAATGAGGTTTTCAAATTTCATCGGTTTAATTCGGGTGGATGCGTTTCCTGCCTGTTTGCCGCTCCAGTCCGGCCATGATCTGGCGCAGTTCCTGAAGTCCGCGGAACACGCGCACTTTCACGGCGCTTTCCGTACATGCCATGATTTCGGCGATTTCGCGGTACAGGAACCCTTCCATCCGGCTTAGGACGAGCGCCTGTTTCTTGTCCGGATCCAGCCGGGCCAGTGCCTGTTCCAGAAGCAGCCGGTCGTCGGTGTCCGGGAGAGCAGAGTCCGGCACGGCCGGGTGCGGGCCGGCCGAATGCGGTGCATTCGGATGCGATGCGGCCGGATTTGATGCGGCCGGATGAGGCACGTCCGGATGCTCCCACTCATTTTCCTTTTCCATCTTCCGGTAGTGGTCCGCGTGCCGGTTCCGGGCGATCTGGAACAGCCACGTGGCGAAATCACCGTTGCCCGTGTAGGAGGTGCGGTACCGGAGAATGCGTTCGAACACATCCTGCACCAGGTCGGCACTGATGTCGCGGCGGGAAGTCAGTCGGTAAAAGAACCCGAACAGGCGGTGGTGATAGCGTTCAAACAGTACCCCGAGCGCGTCGAGGTCGCCGTTTTTTACCTGCATCATGAGTGCTTTGTCTGATGTCGGATCCGACATGAATCACCAAGTTGTTTGCCTGTTTACCCGGGTACACCGGAAATATAGCCAGAAGGTTACAGATGAACAGTCAATGCGTGAGAAATTCTTTGAATCCGGGATGTGTTTGTAAGGCGGCTTGCAGGCGGGAGCCGATATTTTTCAGTACATTGGATGTGGGTAAACAGCAATACGCGGCAACCTGCGGCAACTTGCAGTTACCTGCAGCAACCTGCAGCAACCTGCAGCAACCTGCAGCAATCTGCAGCCGGGATGCAGCGCCGTGAGATATGAATCTATGGAGGATAGTGATGATGCAATACAAATTGTTTGGGAACAGCGGCTTGCGGGTGTCGGAGGTGTCTCTGGGAACCATTACTTTCGGAACAGACTGGGGCTGGGGCGCCGATGAGAAAGAGTGCCGCAGCATGTTTGACACCTATGCGAATGCGGGAGGGAATTTCATTGATACCGCCAATCGCTATACCGAGGGAAGCAGCGAGCGCATTGTGGGAGATTGCATCAAATCGGATCGCGACCATTTTGTGGTGGCAACCAAGTACACGTTCTTCGACCGGAAGGGGGATGTGAATTTCAGCGGCAATCATCGCAAAAACATGATGCGGTCCGTGCATGAGAGCCTGAAACGTCTGAATACGGAATACATCGACGTCCTCTGGCTGCATGCCTGGGATTTTCTGACTCCGGTGGAAGAGGTGATGCGCGGCCTGGATGATCTGGTCAGGGCGGGGAAGGTCCACTATCTCGGAATCTCAGATACCCCGGCATGGATTGTTGCCCGTGCCAACACGATTGCTGAACTGCGGGGATGGACCGCTTTCTGTGGGCTCCAGGTCGAATACAGCCTGTTGGAACGCACCCCGGAACGGGAATTGATTCCGATGGCAAAGTCATTGGGGATGACGGTGACACCCTGGGGGCCGCTGGGCGCCGGGGTGTTGACGGGCAAATACCTCAGGGGTGAAAAGGGACGCGTTTCCGCGACAAGCGGACAACTCAGCGAGCGCAGCAACCGGATTGCCTCAGAGGTTGTGGCGTCGGCGGGAAAAATGGGCGTGAACCCGGCCCAGCTGGCATTGCGGTGGACCATGCAGCAGGAGTTTTCGTCCGTGCCAATTGTTGGAAGCAGCAATTCAAAGCAATTGCAGGACAGTCTGGGCGCCCTGGATGTCACCATTCCGGACGATATCATGAAACAGCTGGATGAGACAAGCCGGATCGACCACGGATTCCCGCATGAGTTTCTCTCAATGAAGGATACCCGCAATGTGATCTACGGCGGGATGCTTGACCGGATCGTGCAGGACAAAGTGTGACAACACGGTATCGCAAAATGCGTCACCCCGTCATCGCAAAGTGCGGTACTGCTGTGACAATGTGCATTCATAATGTTACCTTTCAGGCAGCGTTATGATACCAAACAATCAAAAGTGCACACAGATGTCACATCAGCAATGCCCGGAATCATCCATCCGAATCAGTAAACATCACCGGCAATCCGCTTGCAATATGCGCATTTCTGTTACACAGGAAGCTGGGCGAGCTCCGAAAAACAGCCCGAAAACCCCATCCCGACTTCGGCACCTTTTACCGCTGCTGCTTTCCCTGTTTCTATTTGGCAGTGCAGAACAGCTCGAGGTGACCGGAAGGGTGCTGAGCACTTATGGTCTGGCGGTGGAAGGGCATCCGGTGTCGCTGTTTGACGACGCGGGACAGTCGCTGGCCTCCGGGGTGACCGGCAGCGACGGCAAGTTCACGCTGGTGTATGAACGGCAGGCCACTTCGGCCGACCCCGAGCGGCGCGGCGGGACGGAGCAGCCGGATGATTTCCGGCTTGGGCAGGCCTATCCCAACCCGTTCAACCCCCGCACCGTGGTGCCGTTTTATGCTGCCGACGACGGCCGGGCCGCCATTACCGTCTACAACCTGCTGGGACAGCGGGTGCTGCAGACCGAGGCCGGCCTCACCCGGGGAGCCCATGAGATCGAGATCCGCCTCGGGGATAATCTGGCCCAGGGCCCGTACCTGCTGAATGTCCGCGGCGACGGGTTTTCGGAGACACGGAGTATGACGTATGTGAGTGCGGGCATCGGCGGCGGGGATCCGGGCATCCGGATCCGGACGGGTACTGCTGTCGCGCAGTCGGCCGTTGATGTCGCATCAGAACGCAGCGCCCGCCCGGGCCGCGATATTTCCCTTGATTTTAGCGCCAGCTCAGGCCATATCCACCCGAACACGCAAACCGAAACTCCGGGCACGTTCCTTCTTGTGATCGAGGAGGAGTCTGGTTTTGAAAGAACGGAGATCGACGTTCCGGCCGATCAGGATCATGCCGCCGGGATCATCAACCTGGAATTTGCACTGACCGATGAGGAGCTGCTCGACAAGGTTCAGGAGGGCACATTTCAGTACTTCTGGGACGGGGCGCATGC
>RECX01000340.1 GCA_007693825.1 Balneolaceae bacterium | reverse complement strand
TTCATATCTGCTTGTTTTCCGAAACTTCTGTACTTTCCACAGGAATTTCTGATATTATTCGCAAACATACCGCATTACGTTGCAAAACTATCAATCCTGTCCGCATCCAGCCATGATCCGGGAAAAACAAGCCGACGCACTGCTGCAATCCTTTCGCGACCAGTTTTCTCACACCGAAAGGGGAATCCGCTACGTCAACCACGCGGCGCAGTCACCGCTGGCGCGCGACACGATCGCGGCCATGAACGAACACCTTGGACAGCGGCACAACGGCACCATGATGACCTACGAGCGGGACATGGAAGTGATCGCCGAGTGCCGGGAACGCATCCGGACCCTGATCAACGCAGCCGGGGCGCAACAGGTCGCATTCGCCGCCAACACGTCGGAAGGGCTGAACCGGGTCACCTCCGGACTCGACTGGCAGCCGGGCGATGAAATCATCCTCAACTCCATCGAATTCCCGTCCAACGTCTACCCCTACCGCAAACTCGAGCCGCTTGGAGTGCGCTGCATTTTTGTGGATGCGGCCGACGGCACCGTTCCGGTGGAGCGCATCGGGGCGGCCATCACTCCCAGAACACGCATGGTGGCCATAAGCGCCGTGCAGTTCCTGAGCGGATGGCATGCCGACATGGAGGCGATCGGCAGATTGTGCCGCCAACATGACATCTGGTTCGTGGTGGACGGGATCCAGGCGGCCGGTGTGATTCCGGTGGATGTGCAACAATGGCAGGCGGACGCGTTTGCCACGGGCGGACTCAAATGGCTCATGGCGCCGATGGGCATCGGGTTCCTGTATCTGTCGGACCGGCTGTGCCACCGCCTGAAAACACCGGATCCGGGGTGGCTCTCTGTCCAGGAGCCCTGGGAACTGCTGCGCTACGACCAGCCCCTGCGTACCGACGCCACGAGATTTGAAGCCGGTGTTGCCAATATTCCCGGTATTTATGGCCTGAATGCGTCAATCGGGTTGTTGCTGGAGACGGGAATCGAGCGAATCTTCCGCCAGGTGCGCCTGTGTGTCGCGCAGCTCCGGGATGGCATCCGCAGTGCCGGGCTGGAAAAAGCCGGCCTGACCCCGTTCACAAGCGACGACCCCCTGCGGCAGTCCGGGATCCTCACCTACTGCCTGCCGGATACGATGGACCATGAAGCATTGGAACACGGACTTCGGGAAAAAGGCATATTTGTATCCATCCGGGATAAAAAACTGCGGTTTTCACCGCACGGATACAATACGGAAGAGGAAATCGAGTATATCTTAAGAGCGACAGAATCGGTATATTCGAAACTGATATGAGCAGCTTTATCATTAATAAAATACGATTTATTCTCAACGAGATCTGGATTGTGATCCGGCAGACCCTATCCGACTGGGTCAAGGACAACATCCCCACCTACGGTGCCGCACTGGCGTTTTACACCATTTTTTCGGTCGCTCCGCTGCTCATCATCCTGGTCGCCGTGGCCGGGTTTGTCTTTGGTGATGCCGCCACCACTGGCCAGCTTGAGGAGTACATGTCGCAGCTCATGGGTCCGGAACTGGCGAGCGCCCTCCAGGATTTTGTCCTGGATGCGTATGAGCCCGCATCCGGTATCATTGCCACGGTGATAAGCCTGGGCCTCATCCTGTTTTTGGCCACCACGATCATCACCCAGCTTAAAAACACCCTGAACAACATTTGGAATGTCACGACCAAGCCGGAAGTAAGCGGCTTCAAGCGCTTTATCATTGACCGCTTTGTTGCACTCGCCCTGATCCTGATTTTCGCCTCGCTGTTTATCCTCTCCATGATGATGGATCTGGTGCTCTACGCGCTGGAGTCCTTCCTGGATCCGATCATGCCCGGTGGCGTGGGCGTATGGTCCACACTCAACTCGATATTTTCCTTCCTGGTGCTGGTGGTCCTGTTCGCCGTTACATTCAAGATGCTGCCGGATATTCGCATCCGCTGGACTGATGTCATCGTTGGCGCCGTGGTCACCGCGCTGCTGTTCCTGCTCGGGGTATGGCTGATAAGCATCTATATGGGCATGGCCACCACATCCACCTACGGTGCCGCCGGGTCATTTGTGATTTTCCTGATCTGGGTCTACTATAACGCCATGGTTTTTTTCCTTGGGGCGGAATTCACCTACATCTATACGATGCGTTACGGGTCGCGGGTCAAACCGGCGAAACACGCCGAGTTCACCAAATTTTATCCAGACGGGCCGGACGAGGGCGCCTACGGCGGGTGACATGCCGCACCACTGGAAGTGATCTCTCTAGCAAACACTGCCAAGTTTTCATAATAAGCACATATTTTGAACAAATTGGCCCCATGCAGTGTTATACCGTACAAATAAGGTATTTCGTTCCAGACCGAATGATAACGGGAAGGTAATTCCTCAAATGGTTATATTCGGGTGGAGAAAATCGTTGCATGCAAAACCAAACAAACCCCAATTCGTTTTGAAGAATTCAGAGAAGGAGAAAAGTGCCAAGAAGAGCGGCAAAAAGAAAAACGAGAAAAAGGATCAACTTCATCTGCAGCTGTTCAGTATCCATGGACTGATCCGCGGGGACAATCTTGAACTGGGAAGGGATGCCGACACGGGCGGACAAACAAAGTATGTCGTGGAACTTGCACGCGCCCTGGGGGAGCTTCCGCGCGTCAAACAGGTGGACCTGGTCACCCGCCTGATCGATGACAAACGCGTCAGCTCCGACTATAAGCAGGTCATCGAACCCCTTGGCGAAAAATCGCGTATCGTACGCATACGCTGTGGTGGAAAACGGTATATGCGCAAGGAGCTGCTCTGGTCGCATCTCCCTGAATTTGTGGATAATGTTTTGCGCTTCAACAAGAAAGAGAACATTAAACCGGATCTGCTCCACGGCCACTACGCCGATGCCGGATTTGTCGCCCGCAACCTTTCGAAACTGCTGGGCATCCCCTACGTGTTCACCGGCCACTCGCTCGGTCGCTCCAAGAAACACTCCCTGTCCAGCAAGGGCATGACAGAAAAGCAGATGGTGGAGAAGTTCAACATCAACGAACGCATCCAGGCCGAGGAAGATGTCCTGAGTACCGCAGCGCATGTCATCGTAAGCACCAGCCACGAGATCGAAAAACAGTACAGTCTTTACGATAACTGCAAAAAAGCGAAATTCACCGTCATTCCTCCGGGAATCGACATAGAGAAATTCTATCCCTTCTACTACGACCACGACGAAAACTGGCAGAAGCCCGAACCTTACATCCAGGCCCGGGAGAAAATGAGCGGTGAATTCGAACGCTTCTTCTACAACAAGGACAAGCCGCTCATCCTCACCATCTGCCGGCCGGACCGCCGCAAAAACATCCAGGGGCTCATCACCGCCTTCGGCGAGAACAAGGAACTGCAGGCCATCGCCAACCTGGCCGTCTTCGCCGGCATCCGCAAGGATATCGACAACCTCGACGAGAACGAGAAAGAGGTGCTGACCGAGATGCTGATGCTGATGGACAAGTACGACCTCTACGGCAAATTGGCCTTGCCCAAAAAGCACAATCCGACCACCGAGGTGCCCGAACTGTTCCGCATGGCCGCCGACAGCAAAGGCGTCTTCGTCAATTCCGCCTTCAACGAACCCTTCGGTATCACACTGATCGAGGCCGCTTCGGCCGGGGTGCCCATTGTCGGGCCCGACGACGGCGGACCGAACGACATCGTCAAGAACTGTAAAAACGGGGTACTGGTGGATACGACCGATCCCCAGGCGCTGGCCGAGGGCATAAAATCCATCCTGATCGACCAGGAAAAATGGCGGGAGTATTCCAACAGCGGGGTCAACGGCGTCCGCAAGCATTACTCCTGGCCGGCACACGCCGAGTCGTTTCTTGATGAAGTCGATAATGTGATCGGTGATTTCAGCAAATCCACAGCAATTCACGGGGTTTCCGAAGCTCCCGGATGGCGATTCGTCGATCTCGAAAAGATGCTTATCACCGACATCGACGACACACTGGTGGGCGATGACAAAGCACTGAAGGAATTCCTGGAAATCATCGAGAAACACCGGGACACTGTTGGATTCGGAGTGGCAACCGGACGAAGCCTGGAACTTGTGAAAGAGATCCTCAAGGAGAAAAACATCCCGACTCCCGATGTGATCATCTCCTCGGTCGGGACCGAGATCTATTATGGTCCCGACATGAAAAACCTGAGCAAGGATTCGGGGTGGGAGTCACATATTTCCTACCGCTGGAAGCCCGACCGGATCAAGGCGATCCTATCGGAATTCGACTTCCTCACTCCGCAAAAGCGGGACGCCGAGCGTGATTTCAAAATCAGTTACAACATGGATCCCAACGATGACAACGTTGCACTGATCCACCAGCGGCTGACCGAAAACAAGCTTCGCTACCAGCTTATCTACTCTCACAGCGCCTTCCTGGATATCCTTCCGCAGCGAGCTTCCAAAGGGCGCGCCATTACCTACCTTGGCAACAAATGGGATGTCACGCCGGAAAACATCCTGGTGGCCGGTGACTCCGGAAATGATTACGAGATGCTTTATGGAAGCCGGCTTGCCGTGGTCGTTGGCAACCACAGCCCGGAAATCGAAAGTCTCCGTGGCAACAGGCGCGTCTACTTTGCCGACAGCGACTATGCAGGCGGCATAATCGAAGGGATCACGCACTACCGCTTCCTGAATTCCTGATACCGCAACCGCCGCTTCATCAATTCCTGATACCGCAACCGCCGCTTCCTGAATTCCTGAGCAGATTTCTGAAACGCCGTCACATAGTACCGCTGACCAATATAACCGCTGACGGCAGGTGTTGTCCAAAATCCGCCATGGACACCGGCTCCGGGTTTATTTCACGAACATCATGCGGCGCGTGAAGCTCTGTCCATCCGCCTGCAAGCGGTACAGGTAGATGCCGCTTGAGAGCTGTGCCGCGTCGAAGGTAACCGTATGGCTGCCTGCGGGTACGGCCTGGTTCACGAGTGTCTGGATATGGCGGCCGGTGATATCGAATACCTCCAGGGTGACATGCATCTGTTCCGGAAGATCGAAACTGATCCTGGTGGCCGGATTGAAGGGGTTTGGATAGTTCTGCGCAAGAGCGATGCGTCCGGGCAGGTCGCCGTAACCGTCGCCGGCCGAGGTTTCGGTGGATGTGGCATCCACGGTGAGATGGTTGAGACGCTGGTTGCCCTCAATGTTGTCCGGTTCGGATCCCGGTCCGGCGGCACGGATGCGCAAGGTGAAGTCAGGGTTGTCATCCACATCCTCCCATCCGGTGAAATCAAACTCGTAGAGCACGAAATTCAATCCGACCTGCACCGAGTCGAAAACGAGTCCGTCTGAATGGAATGTGGTTCCGTCGGTGGACCAGGTGATGAGCTGGGCTTCCGATCCGCTGTCGGTGCGCTTGGCGGCATAGCGAACCAGGACGTTTTTATGTCCGGTGGTGGGGATGCGCACCAGGAAATCACCGCTCGGGTTTCTGAGCCGGAGTCCACGGTCTTCTTCCTCATCGTAGGGAACGGTGCGGGCATTGAACGGGGTCGGGGCGTTGACACGGTCCCAGCGGTCGCCGTCGTATCGCAGCCAGGCGCCGCCCACCGTGCTGCTGCCGCCCACGATGCCGCCTGCGCTGATCTCAAGGCCGGTCGGGAAATTCACATCGTTGGGAATATTGTCAAAGTTCCAGTAGTGGATCAGGTTCCGGCGGATTTCAGGCTCCAGTTCGTATCCTTCCAGAGTCACATTGTTGATTCGCTGGTTGCCGCTGTCGTTATCCGGCTCCGAATTCTCACCGGCAAGGGTGAGGCGCACCTTGAAATCGGGGTTGTCATCCACCCCCTCTATCCCCGAAAAATCGAATTCGACCATATCATAGTACAGGCTCACGTAGAACTCCGTGGAGTCGAGGCCGTCGGTGATGAAGTTTTCCCCGTCGATGGAGTAGGAGACCTCCTGGTTGTGTGCGCCGCTGGACGTTCGGAGAATGGCATACTTCAGGACGACATCCCGGTACCCTTTTGTCGGCAGATGCAGGGTGAGCGCGCCGGCCGGGTTGCGAAGCCGGAGTGCACGATCGTCCTCCTCCACATACGGCACCTCACGGGCATTGATCGGGGTCGGTTCGTTGACACGGTCCCATCGGGCGCCGTCATAGGACAACAACGCCCCGTAAAGCCTGCTGGATGCGTTCAGGAGCTCCGGACTGACGGTCGAAAAATCGACGTTGTTCGGAATCTCGTTGAAATTCCAGTGGTGGATGAGGACCGGATCAGAAAGTTCGGAACTCTGCGCTTTCGCATCACTGCTCCCGAATGCGGCTGACAGGAACAGAATGGCGGAGACCAGAA
>RECX01000204.1 GCA_007693825.1 Balneolaceae bacterium | reverse complement strand
TCATGCGCAAAAACGACATGCCGGAAGCGGTCTTCAACCTGATCACAACCGACCGTGTGATCGGCGAAAAAATGGCCCTTGACAAGCGTATTCCTCTTATATCCGCTACAGGTTCCACAGGGATGGGCCAGAAAGTGGGACCGCAGGTCTCCGCACGCCTGGGCAAATCCATCCTGGAACTGGGTGGCAACAACGCCATCATCATCTCCGAACATGCCGATATCGAAATGGCCGTTCGTGCTACTGTATTCGGTGCTGTTGGCACAGCCGGACAGCGTTGCACCTCCACCCGCCGTCTTATCGTGCAGTCTTCCATCTTCGACCAGGTAAAAGAACGGCTCATTGAGGTGTACAAGAAGATCACCGTTGGCGATCCGTTTGACGAAAAGGTCATGGTCGGACCGATGATCGACTACGGCGCCGTCGAAACCATGCAAAAGGCGCTCAAAACCCTCAAAGATCAGGGCGGCGAAGTCCTGTTCGGCGGCGAACCGATCACGGAGGGCGTACCCGGACGCAACTACGTGAGGCCTGCGCTTTGCCTTGCCAAAAACGAGTACCCGATCGTCCAGGAAGAAACGTTTGCACCGATTCTGTATCTGATCCGCTACGAGACCTTCGATGAGGCGATCGAAATGCACAACGGCGTTCCGCAGGGCCTCAGTTCATCCATCTTCACACTGAACATGCGCGAAGCCGAGCAGTTTATCAGTGCCGTGGGATCCGATTGCGGTATTGCCAACGTCAACATCGGAACCAGTGGTGCCGAGATCGGCGGTGCATTCGGCGGGGAGAAAGAGACCGGTGGCGGCCGCGAATCAGGTTCCGATGCATGGAAGTTCTACATGCGTCAGCAAACCAACACCATCAACTGGGGCAATGAAATGCCCCTGGCGCAAGGCATCAAGTTCGATATCTGATACCGGCGCCTGCGTCACATCCGGAATCAGGCCGCGGGATCATATCCTGCGGCCTTTTATTTTATCCAGGCGTATTGAAACGGTCAATAGGTCAATACAGTACCTTTCTTATGCCCGCTCGTCCTTGTTTGCGCTTGGTTCTGATTGTGCGGGCTCACTCCCGGGCTCGGTTTTTTCAAATGCAGATGAGCGTTGTCAATTGGAAACAATCTGGCGATGCAGCTGGTTGAGCCGTCGCATCACATCCGGAACAGCCTCCAGGTGCTCCGGTTTCATAAGTACGCTGCGCAGTACCCGGACCCGGTCGGTGTCGGCCCTGAGCCCCGGAAGCCACCGCGCTGCTTCTTCCCTGCTCAATGCGAGCGTACTCAGATAGAGTTTGTCTGTGTCCGGGGCCGCATCCATGCCCCTTTTCAGGATTTCTTCCGAAACCCGGCTTACCGATGAAAACGTGGCCTTTCCTGTTACCGGGACATACGTGACGATATCCAGTTCGGGTTTCATGACCGGCTGGAAACGATCCGATTGTTTCAGTTCATCATAAAGTCGCAGCGCGGCATTCCTGCAGTCGGCAAGTATCCGTGGAAGTCCGGCATTTTCACCTTTGTTATGGTTGGAAGGCGTTTCTGTGTGAGTTGGACGGGAGTCAGCCTCAGCGTAAGCCGGGCTGGCAGAGGGCTTTTCGCTGGCAGAGGGCTTTTCGCTGGCAGAGGACTGCCCGCTGACGGAGGGCTGTCCGCTGACGGAGGGCTGTCCGTTGTCTACGGACTCCGGCAGCAGCAGCTTCAGTGTGAACCAGAGAGCAACGGCCGCAGCACCGGCCCGTGAGCATTCCAGGCTGATCTCGCCCAGGTGCAGTTCATCGGAAGTGAAGTAGGTATAAGGGGAGTCGTGGCGATACAGTTTCCCGACGGCCGGATCACGGAAAAGGACAGCACCGCATCCATAGGGCTGCAATCCGTGCTTATGCGGATCAATGACGATACTGTCCACACCCGGGAGTACCTCCCAGGGTCGGGGATCCAGCAGGCCGGATCCACGCAGGAGATGAAAAAAACCGCCGTAAGCCGCATCCACATGAATGCGCACGCCGTTTTTCCTGGCCCACGGCAACATCCGGTGCAACGGTTCCACGCGCCCTGTCCCCGTGGTTCCCATGGTAACCACCATGGTACCCGGCAGCGGTTCCGATGAAGGAAGGCGTGACGGGTCGGGAAGTCCATCCTCATCCTCTGGCAGCACCATGATCGGATGACGCAGCACCTGTGCCATGCGCTGATGGGTGTAATGGGCCTGTGCCGAGACGGCAAAAGGCCGGTCCGGATGCAATTCGCGCGCCACCCAGAGGGCCTCCAGGTTGGCAATGGTGCCGCTGCTGGTCAGGTGGCCAAGTCCCTGCTCCGTAAAACCAACCATGTGCATCAGCCGGCGGATCACTTCCTTTTCCATGAATGACGCCTCAGGTCCGCCATCCAGCGCGTGGTTATTGGGATTTATGGTCATTGCCAGGGTGTAGGCAAGCCATGCCGCCGGGTGCGGGGGCTTGAGCATCTGTCCGGCATAGAAGGGCTGGTGGAACGGGTAGTGGCGGGAAAGGCGGTCGACCAGCTCCCGGAGCGCTTCCTCCGGCAGGGCCGCGTCGCTTTCTGCGGTTTTCGGGAATTCACCGGAACCGGGCAGTTTTTTTTCAAGTTGCTTCAGCAGTTGCGGCAACTGCCGCAAATATTCATCAGGTATCATGAGATGCCCGTGTTCATCGATGGATGCGAGTGCTCATCTGAAGTTGAATCGCAGTCCAACCGAAAGGATCTGTTTGACCTGCAGGGCTTTGGTAATGTCGTCGTTGTACTGCAGGGCGAATTCGAAATTGGTGGTCAGGTAGTCGTTGATGCGTCCGATCAGTTCGTTGGTGAAAACGACATCCGTGCTGAGCAGGCTTTTCTGGAGATTGCTGAACGTTTCCAGATAACCGGTGTAGGTTACATTGGTCCATATCTCCCGCTCATAATTCAGGATCAGGGTAAAACCAGCTTCATTGCGGAACCATTCCCCCTCGTCCAGGCCATACCGCTCCGAAAGTGACGTATCGCTGATAAATGTCTGCCTCAGTGAAACCCCAAACGTTGATCGGAAGTATTTGTCCGGGTCGTAGGAGAGGCCGATCGTTTCGGTCAGGGTGCCCGGCGCCATGAACCGGGATTGCACATTTTCGAAACTCCGGTCGTACCCTTTGTCGAACTGCGTCTCGAAATTCACGTTTGCGGTAAGACTTAAGCGTTCATCACTGAAACGGCGCCGGAACTGGTTGCGAAGGCGGATCACATCCTCACTTTTGCGGAAATCGCCGCGATCAATACGGGTTTGTCCATAGCGCATGTCGAGCCGGAACCCGTACTGATAGACCCCGTCGGTGTAGACGCCGGAAAACATGGTGTTGGCTCCCACGGCGATACGGTCGACTCCGCCCTGTGCCCATTCCCTGTAGTAGGCCTGGGACCCGTTCAGTCCGAACCGGAAGCGGATATCCCAGTCCCCTTCTTCCGGAGTGGTCCTGAGCAGGTCATCGGTGGGCATGGGCAGTTTTTGGGCAGTGGCAGGACGCAACCCTGTCAGTGTCAGTAAAAAAACAATTAAAAAAGCATGCCAGCAACGCATCAACCGAAAGATTACCAGTTGCAGATGATCTCGTAAAGCACATTTGGATATTCTGATCCCTGATCATGGGAGCAACGGAACCGGCAGCGGATCGGTAATACAGGAAGTGGGATGCTGCGGAGTTGTCGTTTCCCGGGTCAGACAATTTTTCCAATAATGGCGCTATCCAAAAAAGAAAGCGCAATATAACGATTCTCTGATCGATTTGTGAGAAGAATATCAACCCTTCCTGCTTGAGGCCGGCATGCTTAGGGACAGTCGCGGCATGTTCCGGTCAGTCGCCGAAAAACGAGTAGCTCAGGCCAAGGGAGATAATCTGCTTGACCTGCAGATCCGGTTCGATTTCCCGGTCATAGGCCAGGACAAATTCCACGTTGGCACTGATGTACCGGTTGATCTGTCCGGTGATCTCGTTGACGAAAAGAACATCGGTATAGTTGAGACTCCGGTTCACGTTGGTAAATGTTTCCACATAACCGGAGTAGAAGATATTTTCCATGACTCTGCGCTCATAGCCTACAAGCAGTGACAGACCGGCTTCATTCCGGAAGTTTTGATCTTCATTTCCCACACCGAAGTAGCGGCGGGACAGATTTTCATCGGTTACCGCGACAATCGTCTGTTTCATGGCAACGCCACCTTCCATTCTCAGGCTTTCCACGGGTTTGTAGCTGAGACCGAGCACCTGGGTGATATACGCAGGTGCCATGAACCGGGAAATAAGTTCACGCTGCTCGCCTTCCTCGGGAACAGGGTTTTTGTACCCCTTGTCGAATTGGGACTCGAAATTCAGGTTGAAGATTGCGCTGAGCCGCTCATCACGGAATTTGCGGCTGGCCTGGTTCCGGATGCGTATCCGGTCATCGCTCTTGATAAAATCACCGTCGCCGACGCGTGTCTGTCCGTACCTGAGATTGATATCCAGTTTATAACCGTATCTGTCTCTGGAGTACTCCGAGGTATAAGCCGTAGATCCGAGGACCGCAAGATTGTCGGTGCCGCCCTGGCTCCAGTTACGGTAGGTGGCCTGGGTGCCGGTGAGCGAGGCGCGCAAGCTGCGCTCCCAGTTGGATGCGGCCACCTCTTCTGTTTCAGGTCCCTCAGTGTCCGGGGGAGGGGCAGGTTCCGTCTGGGCATGGACCGAAGACACTGCAAGGGAGAGCGTTATAAGTATTATGAAAAGGGCTGGTTTTTTCATCTGTTTATTATTTTTATTGCACTTCGTGACCTTCGGTTCGTAAGTATCGGGTTTTTGATTTTTGTGATAATCACTATGGAAATTGATTGAAAATTGTAATCAAAAGGGGTAGTATCGTCGGCAAGAAGGCCATCCAAAATCCATGATGATGCCGTCAACGATAGCAAATTGTCAGGTGGTATCCGACAGGGATGCCATAAGCCAAACTCCATCCGGTTTTCCCTCGTCGGTAAAACGGCAATGCACGTGCTCCTTAAGCTTGGTCGGACTGTACAGGCCCATGTACCTTAGCTCGACCGGATACCGGCGATGGCCCCGGTCGATCAGGGCGGCGAGCCGGATTTCCTCCGGTCTTCCATCCGTGGTAATCTTCCGGATCGCCTCAAACATGGTCCGTCCGCTGTACATTACATCATCTACAATAACCACCTTGCTGCCGCGCGCCGCATCGGACACATCCTGGTCTTCCGGTAGGGAAGCCGCTCCATGTTCCTTTACCCGGACAGGACACACCTTGATTTTCGTATGGTATATTTCCGACAGTTTATCGGCCAGCATCACCGCAAGAAGGTATCCCCTTTCATGGATACCAAGGATCAGCAACTGGTCGGATCCCCTGGTATCTTCAAATATCTGGAAGGCAATTCGGGTGATGGTCCGGTCGATGCGGGCCGGGCTCATCAAAAGGTGCCTTTTTGCATCGGTTTCGGACACAGTCACTTATTGAAACATGGATTTGATACTGCCCCAGGTACGCCGGACGGCATTGGTCGTGTACTCGACTGTGGCCTGGAAATAGATGTGCCGGGTGCCATCCGGGTGGGTGACACGCAACCTGTACGACACACTGCCGGTGGCAGCAGTCTCATCCGTTGATCCCTTGAAAAGGTCTTTGTCCGTACACTCGAACCTGTTTCCGTTCTGGACGCAACTTGACATGTTGAAATTTTGAAAGTCGCTGGAGCTGCCGGTCACACTTCGCTCAAGCATATAGGATGAGAGCAGATTGACATCGCGCACTTCCCATTCTATGACGACAGTATGAACTCCTTCCTCCCGGGCACTGAAGTTCTCAAGGTTCTCATGAGTCTGTGCCATTGCCGGCAATGCTGAGATCAGCAATGCAACAAAAAGGAGTGAAATATTTTGTAATGATTTCATTCGTCACAAATCCAGTATATACCGGAATCTTAGCAGATTCTTTACCAATTCAAATGTACACAAAACTGATGCAATATAACAAGTAAGAAAATCTGATGGATATTATTCGAGAAGATTTTTTCCATTTTCTCTGGCAAAACCTGCATTTTGCCCAGAACAGCCTGCGGACCACCTGCGGGAAACCGGTCCGCGTTATCCATCCCGGTTACCGGAACGATGGTGATGGAGCCGATTATCGCTACTCCCGGATCCGGGTGGACGGTATCCTGTTTTGCGGCGATGTGGAACTTCACAAATCGGCATCAGAGTGGTACCGGCACGGGCATCAGCGGGATTCCCGATATGAGCGGGTCATCCTTCATGTGGTGGTTCATGATGATCTGCACAAACGCAATGCCGCCGCCTCCGACGGTCACAGGGTACC
>RECX01000329.1 GCA_007693825.1 Balneolaceae bacterium | reverse complement strand
TGTATGAGTAAGAAATTCAAGGAAGTCAAACAGTTACAGTACGCCAAAGCGGAACTTGAAATTCTGGATTGGTGGAAGGAAAACGACGTTTTCAACAAAAGCCTGTCCACCCGCCAGGATGGGATTCCGTTCACGTTTTATGAGGGCCCGCCCACAGCGAACGGACGACCCGGCATCCACCACGTGCTTTCCCGCACGGTGAAGGATCTGTTCTGCCGCTACAAAACGCTCAAAGGGTTCAAGGTGGACCGCAAGGGCGGCTGGGACACGCACGGGCTGCCGGTCGAGATTGAAGTGGAGAAGGAGCTCGGGCTGCAGGGCCGCGCGCAGGTCGAGGAGTACGGCATCGCCGAATACAACGCCAAATGCCGCGAAAGCGTGCTGCGGTACACAGGCGAATGGAACCGCCTCACCGACCGCATGGGCTATTGGGTGGACCTGGATGACCCGTACGTCACCTTCGACAACAAATACATCGAGTCGGTCTGGTGGGCGCTGCGGCAGATGTTCGACAAGGGCCTCATATATAGAGGATATAAAATCCAGTGGTACTCCCCCGGCAGCAATACCGTGCTCAGTTCGCACGAGGTGAGCCTGGGCTACAAGGAGGTGCAGGATCCCTCGGTCTATGTCACGTTTCCGGTGGACGGTGAAGAGCGCACGCACTTCATGGCATGGACCACCACGCCCTGGACGCTCATCTCCAATATGGTGCTGGCGGTGCATCCGGAACTGGACTATGTGAAAGTCCGCGTGGAGCACAACGGCGAAGAGGCGTTCTACATCATGGCCAAAGCACTGGCTTCCAAGGTTCTGGGGGATGGATACGAGGTGGTGCAGGAGCTGAAGGGTGCCGAGCTGGTGGGCCGCACCTACGAGCCGATGTTCGATTATGCGCTCGATCAGATTACGAGGGACCAGGCCTGGCGCGTGGTTCCGGCCGATTTTGTGACACTGGAGGATGGTACCGGCATCGTCCACATCGCCCCTGCCTTTGGCGCCGACGACTTCGACGTCTGCAAGCGTGAGGGCATACCGATGTTCAACCCCGTGACCCGCGAGGGCCGTTTCGAGCCGGTCGTAACGGACTTTGCCGGTGAGTGGTTCAAGGATGCCGACAAGGGCATCATCCGCAATATCAAGGAGCGGGGACGCATGTTCCGGCACGAGACGTACCTCCACAACTATCCCCACGACTGGCGCAAGGGCACGCCGCTGATGTCCTATCCCGTCGAATCGTGGTTTATCCGCACCACTGCGGTCCGCGACCGGATGGTCGAGCTGAACAAGAAAATCAACTGGAAACCGCCCGGCACCGGCACCGGCCGTTTCGGCGCCTGGCTTGAAAACAACGTGGACTGGGCCATTTCACGCCAGCGCTACTGGGGTACGCCGCTCCCGATCTGGGTCAACGACCAGAACCCTGACGATATCGTATGCATCGGCAGCATCGGGGAGCTGCGCGAGAAGGCGGGGCTCGATCCCAAAGCCGGGCTGGACCTGCACCGTCCGTACATCGACGAAATCACCTGGAAAGCCGAAGACGGCGGCACCATGCGCCGCATTCCCGATCTGCTGGATGTGTGGTTCGACTCGGGCGCCATGCCCTTCGCCCAGCGGCACTATCCTTTTGAAAAGAAGGCGGAGTTCAAGGAAAACTTCCCGGCCGACTTTATCGCCGAGGGGGTGGACCAGACCCGCGGCTGGTTCTACACGCTGCATGCCATCGCCACCATACTCTTCGATTCGCCGGCTTACCTCAATGTGGTCTCCAACGGCCTGGTACTCGACGCCAAAGGCGAGAAGATGAGCAAGACGAAGAACAACACGGTCGACCCGTTCGAGATGATCAGCAAGTACGGGGCGGACACCACCCGCTGGTACATGATGAGCAACTCATCGCCCTGGGAAAACCTCAAGTTCAGCGAAGAGGGCATCCAGGAGACGCAGCGCAAGTTTTTCAACACGCTGGTGAGCACCTACTCCTTCCTGGCGATGTATGCCAATATTGACGAGTGGACCTACTCCGGCGTGCCCATCCCGTACCCGGACCGTCCCGAAATGGACCGCTGGATCATATCCCGCCAGTTCTCCACCATCAAAAAGGTGGATTCCTTCCTGGATGACTACGAGCCGACCCGCGCCGTGCGCGAGATCGAGCGTTTTGCCGAGGAGCTGAGCAACTGGTATGTGCGCCGCAACCGCCGCCGGTTCTGGAAAGAGGGGAAGAGCCTGGACAAGACCGCTGCTTACCAGACCCTGTACGAATGCCTGGTCAACCTGGCCAAGATGGCCAGCCCGGTCGCCCCGTTCCTCAGCGAGTGGGTCTACCGGAACCTGAACAGCGTGACCGAATTCGAAGAGGAATCGGTCCACCTGACGTTTTACACGGCGGTGGAAGAGACGGCGATTGACCGTGAGCTGGAGTACCGGATGGATATGGCCCGGACCATCTCATCGATCGTGCTGCGCATCCGGAACAAAATCAATGTCAATGTGCGCCAGCCGCTTGCAAAACTGATTGTGCCGGCCAACAATGAGGAACAACGCAAGGCAATAGATTCCGTAAAAGATATTATATTAGACGAAGTAAACGTTAAGCAGATAATGTACGTCGACGACGATTCCGGCATCGTCCAGAAAAGTGCCAAACCCAATTATCCGGTGTTGGGCAAGAAGCTGGGCAAACGGATGAAAGCCGTGGCGTCGGCGGTGCAACAGCTCACTACGGAGCAGATCACCGAATTTGAAAACAGTGGTTCCTTGCAGCTGGATCTGCCGGATGGCGATCCGGTCACGCTTGGCGCCGATGATGTTAACATAACGAGGCACGGCCTGGAAGGCTGGTCAGTGGAGGCCGAATCAGGCATTACCGTCGCCCTGGACACGGAACTCACAGATGAGCTGGTCCGCGAAGGGCTTGCGCGTGAAATCGTAAACCGGATTCAGAACATGCGGAAGGAAGCAAATTATGAGCTTACCGACCGTATTGATATCTTTCTGGACGGCGACGATGATTTGAAGTCATCCATTGCGTTCATGAAAGAATATGTGAAGCGCGAAACACTGGCGGAAGGCATTGAATTCGGCACTGCCAGTGATTTCGATTTTGTAAAGCAGTGGGAAATTGACGATAAAAGCTGTACCATTGCGATTCAACGTAATACCAACTATTAATCCTCTGCAGCTATGAGCAAGGAAACAAAAGACAAAGGGGAGCGCATATCCCCGTACAGCGACGAGGAGCTGGAGTACTTTCGCGGTATCATTATGAAAAAGCGGCAAGAAGCCGAGAAGGATCTGAATATCCTTATGGATGCGCTTAAAGAGAGCACAGAGAACTCCTCGGATGAGTCTGCATACTCATTTCATATGGCAGATGCCGGCACGGATGCCCAGGAGAGAGAGAAGACCTACATGCTGTACAACCGGACCCGCAAGTTCATCAAATACCTTGATGATGCCATCCATCGCATCAATAACAAGTCCTATGGTGTCTGCAAGGTAACCGGAAAGAAAATTTCAAAAGGACGGCTTGAAGCGGTGCCCCACACCCAAATCAGCATCGAAGCCAAACTGAAAAGGCGATAACCGTTTTGACTCAGGCCCGCAGGAAACTGACCGTGTTCGGAGTTACGGCCCTCGCTGTGCTCCTGCTGGATCAGCTCAGCAAATACTGGATACGCACCACCCCCGAACTGCATGATTACACGCTGATTGAGGGGTGGCTTGCATTCAATTTCACGAAGAATCCGGGCATGGCGCTGGGCATTCACTGGGCCGATACGTGGGTGATCAGCCTGGTTGCCATCGCGGCCACCGTGATCATCCTGATTTACGTCTGGAAAACCATGAAACCGGCGAACCTGGGCTACATGGCCTGCATGGGGCTCATCGTGGGTGGAGCACTGGGAAATATCACCGACCGGATTTTCATGGCCCGCGTCGGCGGCTACGGAGGGGTGCTGGACGGACATGTGGTCGATTTCATCCATTTCAAATTGCGTATCGGCGATTTCGACGTCTTTCCGTACATCTTCAATGTGGCGGATATGGCTATTTCCGTATCCATCATCACCCTGATCATTTTCTACCGGAAGCTGATGCCGGAGTATTCCGGGGACCGGGTGGATGCGGAAGATGCCCCGGCCAACGGCACTGATTCATCCACGGAACCCGAAAACACCTCCGCGCGGGATTCAGATACCGAACCCGTTTCGGATCCAGACAAGCTACGCAATTCCAAAGACTGAACGAGCCATGTCGGGTTCTGCAATCCTGATCGATCATTACCGGCACCCGCGCTGCCGGGGCGAGGTCGAAAATCCGGCCCGCCAAAACGTGATCCACAACCGGAAGTGCGGTGACAGGATCACGATGACGTCGCGCCCGGACGATCAGGGCATGCTTCAGATCCGGTTTGACGGGCAGGGGTGCATGTACTGCCTGGCGTCCGCATCCATCCTCTGCAGCACCCTTTCCGGTACGAACCCGGAGGAGGCACGGGCACGGATAGCCCTGTTCCGGAATTGGCTGCGGGACATCCTCCCGGAAGAGGAGGGGCTGACCGATGAAATGCGGGCACTGGGCGAGGTAAAGGCCTTTCCCATGCGTATTGACTGCGCGGATCTGGCCTGGAAGTGCGCCGATGAGATGCTGGAGTCTTGACCCTGGCCACTGATCCGTCGGGCTCACCTGCTCCGCTGATCCGTCCCTCTGACCAGCAACGCCACCGGTATGACCCAGTGTCCCGGTATGTTGCCCCAGCCACTGCGGAAATATGTCAATCCGTTCCGTAACTTAGATTCTGGCAGGATTTTGTGTACCTTATGCCAGGCCGAAACAGAAGACCAATATGAATAGCGAATCCGACACCACCGGACCCATTGATGCGGTAATAGTCTGGGTGGACGGCAACGATCCGGATCACCGAAGCAGGCGCATGCAGGCCCTGAGCGAAGAGGGTCCGGCCACTACCCTTCCGATTGCATCTCGTGGCGATGATACCCGGTTTCTGGACAACGGGGAGCTGCGGTTCTGCATCGCTTCCATCCGCACGTTCGCTCCGTGGATTCGCAATATTTATCTGGCCACTGACCGGCAGTGCCCGGACTATCTGACACGTGAGGTGCAGCAAAAGTATAACATCTCACTCGTTGACCATACCGAGATCTTCGCCGACTTCGAATGGGCGCTGCCCACTTTCAATACGCGTACTATCGAAACGGCCCTGTGGCGCATTCCCGGCCTGTCTGAGAAATTCATCTACTTCAATGATGATTTTGTGATCACTGCGCCGGTGCGTCAGACGGACTTTTTCGTTGGGGACAAGATTGTGGCCCGTGGCGCATGGAACCGCATGAAAACGTATGGCCGTTGGTACATGTTTGTCAGCCGGATGGCCAATTACCTGTCCAAAAAGCTGCTGGGGATTACGCGTACCATGCACCTGCTGCTCCAGGTCCGGTCTGCAGAGTTGGCTGGGTTAACCCGGAACTACTTTCGGGTGGATCATGTGCCGCACCCGGTGCACAAACCGGCCCTGGAATCCTTTTTCGAGGAGAATCCGGGTCTGTTTGAGCAGAATATCCGTTACCGTTTCCGTGATATCGGGCAGTTTTCCGCCATCTTTCTGGCGTATTATCTGAAGATCGCCCGTGATGAAGCCATACTGGTGCCGCCCGACGATGTGATGATGGTCCACGGTGAAATGGATCGTCTGATGTGGCTGGGCAGGAAAATCCGCCGGATTGAACGGCAGGAAATGCGGTTCCTGAGTCTGCAGGCAATCGAAAAAATGGATGCAGGATACCGTCAGCAGCTGGAAAAAGTGCTCTCGGAGCTGACAGGGCTGGATTTCTGAAACGCTCAGTCACAGGGATGAGGCTGGATTTCTGAAACGCACCGTCACAGGGATGGGACTGGATTTCTGAAGCACTCCGTCACAGGGATGGGGCTGGATTTCTGAAGCACTCCGTCACAGGGACGTTTGGATGGCCGTTGGTTGAAGGGCCGCCGGTTGAAGGGCCGGGACGGTTGGATGGCCGCCGGTTGAAAGGCCGCCGGTCAGAGATCAGGGAACATCAATGGAGGATGCTCTTGAGCATATCCAGCTGGTCGTGCGGATCGATGTTGTGCAGGTCGTGGCCCATCCGGTCGCGCTTGGTGCGCAGGTATTTCAGGTTCTCGGGATAGCTTTCGGTCTCGATGGGGACGCGTTCCACGATTTCCAGGCCGTATCCAACCAGGCCTACCCGCTTGGCCGGATTATTGGTCAGCAGACGCATTTTGCAGACGCCGAGCGAACGCAGCATCTGCGCCCCGATGCCGTAGTCGCGCAGGTCGGATTTGAACCCGAGCG
>RECX01000287.1 GCA_007693825.1 Balneolaceae bacterium | reverse complement strand
CCCGCTCATCGATGAAATTGCCGTCGCTGGTGATACCGATATACAGGACCACTTCTGGACCGAGCGGAGGCAACTCCGTCTCGCTGCTGGTTGGGAGCATGATCATGGAGTCCTCATCCAGATCGGAAATCACTATGAATCCGAAAAGCAGGATGAGTACCACATCAACAAATCGTAAAAGAAATCGGCTTCGTTTCATGTGTTTAAAATTTCAGATTTCTATGGTCACATAGAATATCCATGACCGGTTTTAATCATGCTCCTGTGTGTCCTGGCGCAAGCCCGGTCATGAATATTTCATCTGTTTATTTCATTTCGATTCATATGGTCAGAATGAACTCACATGACAGGATGTGATCATGCTCCTGCTCCTGTGTGTCAGCTGAAGGCTGTCATGTTCGGTTCATGTTATATGCAATTTAATCTTGTCCAACCGCTTGAAACGTCTTAACGAGATCCGTATCAGCAACCCGGACTTCAACCGCATTCAAACCGGGTTCTTTGCCAAGTGTGAAGTCCATGATTATTTCACCGTTATCGTTAGTGGTTTCGATTATCTTTTTGCTTTTGTTATCAAAAAATCCTTCTCCCATGGTTACCTGGAACGATACAGCTGCCTGGTTTACAGGATTTCCGAACCGGTCCAGAAGAATCACACGTATTGGCTTGGGGAGTTTCCTGCCTGACGGATGCGCCTGTAGATTATTGTGTATTTCCAGAGTCGGTTCTTCATCTTCTGCCGTGGCTGTGCCTGTTTCGTTAATCAGAGATTTTTTTTTTGAGAATCACCGGTTTCACTACTCTGTTGCTGGTATTGTCGCGGGTTTGCAGGTTTGCTGCCCGCACCTGCCGGAGAGAAATCGAGGCTGCGTGAATTGTCACCAAGTTCAATAAGCCGGAACCGCATCTCATCGGCTTTGGAAGAAATCCGTTCCAAGTGTCTTGCGAAGTATCCTTCCGTTACGGTCGAAAAGAAATTGAGTGTGATACTGACAACAAGTCCGAGCAGGGTGGACATCAAAGCAAGGCCCATCCCGGCGAGAATGACATCTTTTTCCAGGGCGCCTGAGGAGAACACAATGAACATCCCCCAAACGGTACCCAGAAGGCCAAGTGCACCGGCGGTATCTGACAGGAAGTCGATCCTGTTTTTGAACGTTTTGTACTTATGCTGCTCGTTGGAATAATAGTTGGAAATCTCGTCGTGCAGGTAATCGGCATTTCTGTTTGTCAGGAACACATTCAGCAACTTGGCCATCAATCGGGACAGCATGTGGTCGGGTTCGTTTGAAACCCTTTTCCTGATATCCTTGATCGTGAGCTTTTCGAAGCCGGTACGCTCCAGGGATCTGTTCAGTTTTCTATCGCTGAGGAGCTCATATACCTTCAGACTGATCAGGAATACACCGATGATGAGTACTGCGAAGATCGGATACTGCATCACACCGGCCTGACCTATCAGATCCCAGAGATTTGCCGAGGCAATACCCCCGGTCAGTCCTTGCAATCCTTCCATTCCTGCAGCTGCGCCATTCTGATTGTTTATCTGTGCATGTGCAGTGAATGGAAGCAGTGACAGAAAGCTTCCAGACGCCAAACCCATGGCAACATATTTGTAATTTGTCATTTCGTTAAGCATTTATTTGTTTTTTAGAATCAATTCAATTCTGTCAGGATCAGAATGAATTTTATCCAGGTCTTTTGTGATGTCTATGGTGATGTTTCGGGTAATTTTCTGGACATAAAGGTAGCGGCTTCTGGTTTCCTGCCAGGAGCCATTATCATTTGCCCAATGCAGGCTGTATGTGTACAGGCCCGGGGGGATGATGGAGCCGTCAGCAAGTCGCCAGTTCCACTCAATGATATCCGGGAAATCAGATGCTGCCTGTATTTCGTTTATGACCTGTCCGTTTGCAGCGTAAATTCGCAGCACCCATTCGCTTGCCGAAGCGCCTGCTGCGTTCACAGGCCTGATCCTGGCATTTTCAGGTGTCAGTACGGTTACTTGCTGATCTTCGAGCTGCTGCTGGTTTACCGGGGTCGCAATTCTCATGGAATCCGCTTGCTGTGACCGATAGGTAACCGAAACGGGAATATCCCGTCCGCTTTGCTGGCGGAACTGTTCTCTCAGGCCTGCTGCACGAACCTGGGTGCCGTCTTCGACCACCAATTCCATCATCCGGTCGTTTGAGAGGATGTGATCGCGGATAAAGTCCAGGGTCTTGCGATAATTATCGGTAATGACAGGCTCCGGTGCGGCACCGGCCGGCAACGGAGCGGTGTCGGGCCGCCGCCCGCTGTAAGGCATCCGGTAATAATCCTGCTGATGATCCAGGTTACCGATATCATAAGCTGTCAGGTGCAGAAGATCCTCCTGGGTGACCGTGGTTGTATCGATTCTGCGAGTGAGGGTTACCTCCTTGTACTCGAGATGATCTGTGGAGGAAGTCAGGACTATTGCAGAGGGCAAAATGGCATCGGTGCGTGAACGGACAACCTCCGGCATGGCAACTGCCGCGGGACGTCGTTGTGGCAGCGGTGGCACCCTGTTGAACTCGTAAACCAGAGAGAACATGTGTGAACCATAGGTCTCTGAAAGTACATCGTTGAAAGGCATTTCAAACTGATAGTTGATGCTGACACCGCCATATACATGCATCTGTGCCTCGATATAGCCTCTATCGAAGCTCATATTCGTACCCATTCGGGCAAAGTATCCTTCGGTTGAAAACGCCTCAAGGTGCACTCTTGTGTCGAGCCCGTACCTGTCGTTTACAAATTCAACAGTTCCTCTTGCGATGTCATAACGGTAACTCAACGCACCGAAAAATTCAAGAGGCTCCTTGACACCGTTGCCGGAAAGGGAGATGTCGGGCTCGTTAAGGTTGCGGGCACCCAGTGCCAGTTCCACATTTGAAAGCGGCCGGGCATAGATGCCTGCAGCAGAGTTGAACGTGTTTCGGGAAAATCCATTCTGAAAAACCGGATCTCCAAAGTCGAAGTCCACAAAGTTGTCACGGTTGTAACCAACATGGTGCAGCGACCCGGTAACACCCATGGAGACCCGATGCCACAGCCGGACAGAGAAGGAACCACTCAGCTGACTGCGGGTGAAAATGGGACTGTTGAAGTAGCGGGCATGAGCTGCGGTTCCAAACCTGCTGCCTCTGATACCGGGAAGGGATGCGACGAAATAGCCTTGCCTGAAGCCTGATTCCGAACTCTCGGAAAAGCCCGAATAGTGCGTTTTTATCCCGAGGGCCACCTGCGGTCGCTGAAATGAAATCAAGGCGGGATTTCCAAGGATGGCCTTGCTGTCAAGTGTGCTCGTGGATGGTCCGCTGATAAAATCCTGGGATTGCACCTCACTGGCAACAGCCGGGATGAACAGAACAAGTAATATGCAAATGGGAATTCGCCTCATGGGGATGACATTACAAAGCCAGTGTTACTGATCCGCGACGGATCACACGACTGTTTCTTTCTATAAGATAAAGGTAAATACCCGGTTTCAGCACCGATCCGCCATTGTCGGTTCCATCCCAGATAATTTCGGATTGCCCGTTGGCAGCAAGTGAGCGCACTTGTTTGCCGTTCATGTCAAAAATCCGGACCTGATATCCGGTAACCGCATCGGCGCCCGAAAAGTCAAATCTGACAAAGTCGTTAAACCCGTTGTTGTTTGGGGTAAAGGGATTGGGTCCGACCCTTATACCGTCATTGTCACCATGAAGTGACGCTGTGACATGGTTGTTACCTGCAGGCATTTCCGCCTTACCGATCCCGACCAGGTTTTCCGGGCAGGTTCCTGCAAAAGCTGAATTGACTCCCCACAGGTGGATCATGGTAAATACCAGCAAAAAACCGGTAATACCCCAAAAGAATCGTAACGATTGAGCAGATTGTTTCATCCGGGCAGGTTCCTATGGGTTGAGGTCAAGTTCGGATTGGATAATCTTGTAACTTTCAATGTCACCGGCGAGCTCATAAGCAAGAAGCAACATTTTCTTGTGCCCCGTGTTATCGGGTTCGAGCAAAAGCAGCCTTTCGTTTGCCTGGACCATAAGGTCAAAGTTGCCGGTTTCAAGATAAATCGACGACAAGGCAGCAAGCACTGTTTTATCGTTGGGGTTGGCCTTCAGGCAAAGTGTGAAAAAACGCTCGGCGGCATAGATTTCACCCTTGTTGTGCAGTTCTGTCGCAAATTGAAGGATGGCATCGTAGGTAGCGCCTGCCTCGATGTAGCGTGAGAAAAAAGCCTCGCCGTCAGGAACGTTGTCCATTTCCAGGCTGGCGTATGCCGCAATTTTAAGTAGGTTTCGATCCTCAGGAAAAAGGGCCAGATATTGCCTTGCAGTTCTTTTTGCCTCTTGAAACTGACCGTTCCGGAAGTAGGAGACAGCCAAATTCGTGCCGCAGAAGCGTTGCATGCGCGGAACCGATACACAGTGTTGGAACGCCTGACGGGCCTGGGGATACTGTCCGAGATATTTGTGAGCTTCTCCTTTGACGGGATAGGGCTCCCAACGGTCCGGAAAGATCTGAATCGCGGCATCGAAATGACGGATCGCAGTCTCAAACCGACCCTGCTCCCAGGCACTGTTGCCCGCGTTGAATTCCCTCCGATAGCTGGTTTCAAGCAGATGGGCGATATCCTGTTCGAAGCTCGGCGCTGCATCAATGGAGCGCTCAAAATAGGATTTTGCTTCCGGATAATTGCGCTCTTTCAAGTGAATTTTTCCCATCAGATAAAGAGCTTCCGGATTGGACGGGTCCGTCGCCAGAACATTTCCCACGTGCTCCCTGGCAAGATGGAGATCTTCCCCGCTCATGGCAATAGTAAACTCTCTTTTAAGCGTACTTTCACAGGCAAAAAAGAACAATAACAATCCCGGAAGGAGTAACCTTGCTGCCATCTGTGGGTATTTGACTTGGTGATATTCGTATATAGCCTGCGAAGCAGGTGCAGACAAATGCAAAAACTACTGTTAATCTGCTATTATAGCAAGAAAAAAAACCGAAATGGAGGTATTTATGAATCTGCAATTCGAATTGAAAAATAACATCGCCTGTTGTACCGGCGTGCTGTAAAGCAATTCCTGTCAGCATATGTTATACTGGCAGCATGAATTGCTGTTGCGCCGATAGCAAAGTAAGCCGGCTCCTTGAAAGCCTGCTCCATTTTCAAGTATCGGCACCCCGTTTCGATCCGCCGGCAAACCTCTCGAAGTTGGATCCGGATGGCTGCTGGAAGTGACGCAACCCGAATTCCGGCATAACCGCCAGCAGGTGATCGAAAATCTCTGCCTGAATGTGCTCGAAAAGCGCCCATTGCGTTGTGTCGGCAAACGTGTAAACCTGAAGGGGAAGCCCCTGAGAGGTAGGCTCCAGTTGTCGAACCAGCGTCAGCAGCTCCTTGTTGGTCTGTGGATGATGTTTCAGATACTCGAATATGTAGATGCGGAAAGTTCCGATATTGGTAAGCCAGCGGCCGTTTGTAATGATATTGGTCTTTTTCAGGTTCTTCTTGTTGTAGGTATTTACCTCTTCGAGCTTCCCGGTGATGTAATCCCGGAGCAGGTACGATTCCTTGAGGTGTTCCACTTCCCGCAGGGTAAGAAACCGGATGCTCTGGATGTCGATCAGCAGTGATCGCATAATGCGCCGTCCGCCGCTTTCTTGCATTCCGCGCCAATTCAGGAAACTGTGTTCCAGAAACTTGTGTGTAGGGATGGTCGCAATGGTCTTGTCCCAGTTCTGGACCCGTACGTTGTTCAGGGCTATGTCAATGACATCACCGTCCGCTCCAAACTGCTCCATCTGTATCCAGTCGCCCACCCGTATCACATCGTTGTTGGTCAGCTGCACGCTGGCAACCAGGGAGAGCAGCGTATCCCGGAAAACCAGCAGGAATATGGCCGTCATGGCTCCAATCCCGCTCAGGAAATACCAGGGCGACTGGTCGGCGAGCTGTGCAATGATCAGGATGATCGCAATGATATAAATGATGACCTTGAGCAGCTGGATGTAACTTTTGATAGGCTTTCGCTGTAAGCCCGGTCGGTTTTCGTATATGGTGTGAAGCGTCGAGAGGAACGCATCCAGCGTGCGTGCGAAGACCAGGATCATCAGGGAATTGATCAGCCGCATGAAAAAACCGAGCAGATCCTCCGGCAGGTCGGATACCCAGTCAACACCGATGTAGAAAATCAGCAATGGCAGGAAAAACAGGGCCCGTTGCGGCACCCGGTGCTGCATGAGCGCATCATACCACGGATGATTGGCCCTCTTGCCCAGCCTGGTGAACAGCTTGATCAGCCAGCTCCGGACGATCACATGCAGAAAAAAAACAAGCAGGGCAAGCAGGATGATTCCGACAACAGTCTCTGCAAAGGGAGTTTGAAGTTTTTCCGGCAGGTGCGATACCACCCATCGGATGAGATTATTGCCGGATACTTCAAACTCTTCCATAATTGCTTATCTT
>RECX01000148.1 GCA_007693825.1 Balneolaceae bacterium | reverse complement strand
GAACCGGAACTGGTGGATACGGATGCCGCCGATGAGCCGGATGACACCCCGGATCGGCCGCAAGAAACCGGGGATCAGCCAGATGAAACCAAGGGCCAGCCAGATGAAACCGAGGGCCAGCCAGATGAAACCGAGGGCCAGCCAGATGAAACCGAGGAGGATCTCTCTTCTTTCATTTCCTTTGAGGAAGAGCCGCAGGAACGTGGGGCGGATTCTGCCGGCAGAAGGGAGACAATTCCTTCCGGTGAAGAGGATTCAGATGAGGATGACGGGGACGAGGCCGCAAAGGACGACGATAAAAAGGAAGATGATGACGATGGATTTTTCATCGATCTGAGCGACACAGAACCGCAACCATCTGAAACGCCGGGGGGCGAACCCGTCCAAAAGGATAGCGAACGCATCCAACAGGAGAGTGATTCCAGCCAGCCGGAGGGCGAACCTCCGGCATCCGATGAGGAGGAAGAGGAAAAAACCGCCGTTGCGGTAGATGAAACCGCCGGGGCTCCGCCTGTTGCTGGCGATACGAGAGAGGGTGAACAGATAAAATCTTCTTCCGCGTTTGGGGACGAGGTCCGGCGTCAGCCGCAACTCACCATCATCATACCCACCGCCACTGTTCAGCGGCCGGTCCTGGAGGATTGTCTCACTTCCGTGTTCCGTCAGACTTCTGCGGACCGGACCCGGATCATTGTCATTGACAACGGTTCCGTGGATGACACCGCAACCTTCCTCCGGAGACTGATGAGGGAGCATCCCCGGCTCACGGTTCTGAGAAACGAGCAGAACCTCGGGTTTGCCGGAGCCGTAAATCAGGGCCTTATCAAAGCGGGTGATGGATTTGTCGTAGTCATGCACAATGATGTGATGCTCCGGAATCCCGTACCGTCCCGCCTTGCGCACAAACTGGAGAAGAACCCGGACATTGGCCTGATCGTCCCGCGAACGGAGCAGAACACATGGAATCCGGCGCAATGCGACGATCACACCGATGACCGGCCGTTCGCCGACACCGATATTGTGGACGGATACATGATGGTGTTCCGCAACCAGCCCGGGCTCGCCATGAGCCGCGAATACGGGCTCGCCTATTTTGATGACGCCGATTTCTGCTACCGGATGCAGAGGAAGGGTTACCGGATCGCAATCGACAACCGGGAACAGGTCGTGCATCTCGGGGGCAAGACCACCGGCGACCTCGGCCTCTCCCGGTTCACAAAAGGGTACTGGAGAAATGCGGCGCTCTTCCACAAGGAATGGGACATTGCCCCGCGCTTCCCGTCCGACCAGGCCCGCACCGATGCGCTTCGGCAGTTTGTGGTCCTGGGCGGCCTGATCAACCCCTTCTATCCCGAAGAACACCTTCTCGCCCATTTCAACAACCTCTTCACCAGCGAACAGAAAACCCGCGTACAGAAGACGGAGTTTCCGCCGGACGCCCTCAAGGCCATGATCCGGCTGATGATGGCCGCCAACCAGCGCGACGTGCTGCGCAAACTGGAAGAGCAGCTCGACCCGCTTCCACCCGACCGGCAGCTCTACTACGACCTGGTCACATTTTATTTCGACCGCACCATCTATTCCCGCTGCAAACGCTATCTCGACAAGCTGAGCGGTTCGGAACTTCCCGTGGCACTTGAGCTGTACCACCTCAAAATCGCCCTCGGAGAGAAAGACTACGCGCGGGCCGCCGAGTTGCTTACCGATATGGTCGGCCGGTATCCGACGCATCCGGAAGTGCTCATCACCGCCGCCGAAATCCACAGGAAAAACGGCAACCGGGAGCAGTCTGAGAAATTCACCGCCCTGGCACGGACATTCGACCCGTCAGCACGGGCCTGATCCCTGTGCTGCACGCAGCGATGTGCTGCACGCAACGTTGTGTTGCAAGCAAAGATGTGTTGAACGCAACGATATGCTGTTCGCAGCGATGTGCTGCACGCAAAGATGTGCTGTTCGCAAAGATATGCTGTTCACAGCGATGTGTCGTGATATGAGTCTGGCTGTCCGGGTGTTGTCAGGTTTCGCCGGTCTGCATGATGTACAGCAGCAGCCGCTTCAGCTCGGCAACCCGTTCGGGCTTGTTCTCCTTTTCAAAGCTGAAGACAAGATTGCGCACCGACCGTGCCAGGATTTCCCGTTCCGGCGCACGCTCAAAATGCTTTGGCAGCGGCTCGATCCCGTGATTCCGCAGGAAATAGGAGCACTGGTCGATACTGATCACCCGGCCGCGGTTGAACGGATCGATGAGGGTGGACTGGTTCCCGGATTCGTATTTAAGCAGAAAATGCATGGGCATGTTCACCCCGTAGACGGGCAGCTCCAGCCGGCGGGCCACGAAAAGCATCACCATGCTCAGTGATATGGGGATGCCGCGGCGCCGCTGCAATACTTTATGCAGGAATGAGTTGTCCGGGTTCATGTAGTCGGATTCCGCCCCCTTGAAATATTCCTTTTCAAAGAAGAATGAGACGAATGTCTGAAGCTGTTCACCGGCAGAAAGACCCGCGTGGATGGAGGGTCCCAGCCTGGCAGCCATTTTGTCCAGCTGGCGCCGGTACAGGTCCGTGCGGAGCGTCGGGTTATCCAGCCGGCACAGCAGCAGCTGCCCCCGCTCCAGATCCGCCGGGGAATCCACCCCGCCCTCAAGAAACTCCAGAAATTCCTGTTCGAACGACGAAAAGGTGAGGTCGTGGATCAGCTCTGTCAGGCGCATCCGCAATTCCGGATCATCCACCTTTTCCCTGCATTCGTCGAGAACAGGGACGCTGTTCTCATCCAGGTCCGAGAGCCGTTCCTCTACCTTCTCCCTGACAAACGGGTCGGGGTCGTCCATCAGCGAAAGCAGTGCCCGCACCTCCTCTCGGCTGGGCGCCACTTTTCCCGGTTTTCTGTAAGATGATACGCTCATGGGTGGTGGATTTCTTGTATCATCGGTAACATCCCGGCCGTTCGAATCGTTTAAATGATTTTGAGCTTACCGCTACACCCGTTACCTTTGACATTCCCGTTACACTTTTCCACAGTACTGCCTTTTGCCTGCTGATGTCAGCCGGCTGCTGATGCGAACGCACAGGCATCCAGTGAAACGCGCGGCAAACAGCCCATGAACCGAAAATGAAAGCTCCTGATATCACACATGGGCATGATCATATCCTGTCATGGGAGATCGCTCTGACCTTATGATCGAAATTGATTTGAACAGATGAACTTGCACGTATACTCCGAAACCGGACCGCTGGAAGCGGTGATCGTCCACACGCCCGGAAAAGAGGTTTCCCTGGTCAATCCCGATCGCCGGGAGCAGCTGCTTTTCGACGACATCATCTTCGAAGCCGACGCCCGCCAGGAGCACCTCAACATGATGGAGATCTTCCGGACGGCCATGCCCGACCCCGGCAAGGTGTATGAAATCTGTGACCTGGCACTGGAAACGCTGCAGCAGGAGCAGGCGCGCATTTTCTTCACCGACGAGCTGATCCGCTCCCTTCCCGGGACCAACATCCGGCTCCTGCGGGAGGATCTGCTCAATCTCGACACCGGCGCTCTGCTTGCGTTCATCGTGACCGGCCTCACCGACAGGCTGCCGCGCGCCACCCTGGATCCCGCACCCAACCTGTTTTTCACACGTGACCTTGCCGCCTTCGTCAACGACTGCATCATCCTGTCCCGTGCCGCCAAACCCGCCCGTGTACGTGAATTCCTGCTCATGGAGACCATCGCGCGGTTCCATCCGCTGTTCGCATCCACCCGGAAAAAGATCATTCACATCGGGGAGCAGGACAGCGTGGAGGGCGGCGACATACTCGTGGCCTCGCCTGAGGTCGTGCTGATAGGCATCAGCGAACGCACCACCTTCAGCGGCCTCATGAGCATCACCGAAAAGCTGCTCGGGCACCGCGTGCGGCACGTGATTGCCGTGGATTTACCCAAGAAGCGGGCATCGATGCACCTGGACACCATATTCACTTTTGCCAGCCCGCATGAATGCATCGCCTTTCCGCCTGCCATCATCGACCGAACCAACAACATCACGGTCTTTTCACGGGTGGATGGGCGCATTGCCGTCAAGCGGCACGAGTCGCTCAAAAAAACGCTGGAGGAGCTGCTCGGCCGGACCATGACCTTTATCAAGTGCGGCGGCGCGGACCCGACAAACCAGGTCCGCGAGCAGTGGACCGACGGGGCCAACGTGTTTGCCCTGGCGCCCGGTGTCATTGTCGGATACGAACGCAATACCGAAACATTCCGCGAGCTGGCGCGGCATGGCTACGAGGTGATCCACCAGAAAGAGTTCATCCGGCGCTGGCGGGACAAGCCCTTCCTTCCGGCTCCCGGTGAAAAGTATGCCATCACATTTCAGGGCAATGAGTTGTGCCGGGGACGCGGAGGCGCCCGGTGCATGACCCTGCCCATCATACGCCAGGAGGAACCCGCGTGACCCCGGATCTGAGCAAACGCGTAATTTTCAAACACACCCTGCTGTTTGTGCTGACGTTCATCTCGGCATCGCTGACGGGTGCGCTGTTCGTCGGGCACACCGCCGGCATCCCGGATGATTTTGTGCTTTTTTCCTCCGAGGGCTTTCGTTTTTACATGGATATGGTCCTGTGGGAGGGCGTTCTGTTTGCCGCGTTGCTGCTGGGTTTCCTGGCGGTCCATGAGTTCGGGCATTACTTTGCGGCACTTCGGCACCGGATCAGCGCCTCACTGCCCTATTTCATTCCGTTTCCCATATCCCCCATCGGTACGCTGGGCGCCGTGATCCGCATCCGCAGCCAGATCCAGTACACCCGGCACATGTTTGACGTGGGTGCGGCCGGACCCATAGCCGGGTTCATCGCGGCACTTCTCATTCTGCTGTTTGGATTCGCCACCCTGCCGGGGCCGGAGTACATGCAGAATTTTGCCGGACACGAACTCCTCAATGAATACATTGAAAAACACGGAGAGTTTCCCGATGAGCCGATCACCGATACCCGGAGCCGGGAGCCCGACGTCATGGTCCTTGGCAACACACTGCTCTTTTCCATTATCGCCTCCTTTTTTGACGATGTGCCGCCCATGTGGGAGCTTTATCACTACCCCTTCCTCTTTGCCGGCTGGCTCGGCCTGTTTTTCACCGCGCTCAACCTGCTGCCGGTGGGTCAGCTCGACGGCGGGCACATCCTCTACACCCTCATCGGTTACCGGCGGCACCGGATAGCGGCCCGCGGGTTTTTCCTTGTGGTGATGGTGCTGGCCGGTCTCGGGGCCATTCCCCTGATCCAGACCCTTCTGATGGATACCGATGTGCCGCTCACCCTCACCTCCTGGCTTATCTGGGCGCTTGTCTCCCTGATCCTGATTGCCCGGGGGTTCCGCATGAAAGCGACCTGGACTTTTGGTGGATGGGCATTCGTGCTGACGATGGACCTGCTGCTTTTGCAAGTTTTCGACCCCTCCATATTCTCCGGTTTTACGATATGGATTTTTTGGGCGCTTTTTATTGTTTTCCTGGTAAAAATAGAACATCCGCCGGTAGCCATTGAGGAACCGCTCACTCCCGGGAGGAAAGTTCTTGGATGGATTTGCATGATCCTGTTCCTTCTGTGCATCAGTCCGAACCCAATCTATTTCACATGATCTTGTTATTCCTTTCCAACTTTTTTCAGACGTCCGGTCCCCGTGCCGGTTTTCTGACAATCCCGGCATTTCTGACAATCCCGGCAACTGTGATGGTTTTCGTCCTTCCGGTTCTGCTTGTTTCCTGCTCCGGTCCGGAACCGCAGACGCTTGAAGCGCAGGTTGCCGGCCTGCTGGAGCAAAACGAGCATGAACAGGCGCTGGAACTGCTGGGGGATGCCGGCGGGGATCATCCCGGGGCAGAAGAGCTCCGGGTGCAGGTGCACCTGGCCTATGCGAACTACCTCACCCATGAGGCCGACCATCTGGCCATGGGTGCGCGGATGGCCACGGCGCTCCGGCACTACCGGCGGGTGGCCGAGCTGGATCCGGGCCATACGCAGGCCCTGACGCATATCGAACTGATCGAGGGTATCTACGAGCAAATGGGTCGCGACATCCCGGAAGGGATTGCCGAGTGACCGCCTTAACCACACACCCTTCAGACTACGCAACATGGCGGCAAAAAAAGAACAAAAACCCGGAACCCCATCCATCACCAACCGGAAGGCGTGGCACGAATTCACGATCGAGGATTCCTACGAGGCAGGGATTATGCTGACCGGCACCGAAGTGAAGTCGCTGCGACAGGGGAATGCCAGTTTCGGGGATGCCTTTGCCTACATGAAATCGGGAGAGGTGTGGCTCAAGGAATTCTACATCAAGCCGTTCGAGCATGGTTCCTACAACAACCACGATCCGCGCCGTGAGCGCAAGCTGCTGCTCAACCGGGATGAGATCCGAAAAATCGACCGGGCGGTTTCACAGAAGGGAGTGACCCTGGTGCCGCTGAAACTCTATTTCACGCGCGGGCTTGCAAAGGTGCAGCTGGGGCTTGCCCGCGGCAAGAAGAAATACGACAAACGTGCAAGCATCGCGGAAAAAGATGAGAAGAGAGACCGGGATCGCGAAATCAAGCGGGCGAAGATGGGCTGACCGGATTCCTGAAAAAGGATCCGAAATGAAAAAATAAAAAAAAAAGGAGCAGGATTGCCTGTAAGCCGAATTCTGTAGCCAGTCCCGCCGAAGCGAAACCGGCCGGTAACCATTTGTCTGGTCTCACCATTGCTGATGAGATCAAGCGGCCTACCCGACAGTATCGTGGCGGACGACACACTGCCTTACTTGGCCTTGCACCCCGCGGGGTTTACCGTGCCCCGTCCTGTTACCAGAACGGGCGGTGAGCTCTTACCTCACCTTTTCACCCTTACTCCGAAAATCCGGAGCGGTTTGTTTTCTGTGGCACTTTCCATGTCCTGCAAGCAGAACTCCCCGGCTTTCCCGGGGCGCGGTGTCCGCAGGTGTTCGGACTTTCCTCCCCCACCGCACGGAAAACCGTGGAGGCGAGAGCGGTTACCCGGCAATCCTGTCCGCTTATATAACGAACAAACATCCGGATACGTACTTGTGATCCGGTAGCACTCCGGCAGATGAACGCCAAGGCAGCTTAAAGCCAGGGCAGCCTGAAGCCAGGGCAGCCTGAAGCCAGGGCTTGTGACCCGGCCGGGGCAATCTCCTTCCGCAAGGCGGATGATTACGGTGCCGGACCGGTACCTGGTGATCAAGTGAAGTTCAGCTGCTTGCGGGCTTCCTCAAAAAAGCTGGGATCCACCACAATGCGGCCGGAGTTTTCATCAAAGATGATCTTGTTTTTCCTTCTGACCTCAACCTGCACCTGGGGAGGGAGCATCATGCCGAGACTGGAGCCTTTTTCCATGGCAACCACGGCCATGCCGTTGTTCAGTCCTTTGCGAAGCCGCTCATAGCTGCGAAGATAACGGGATTCCAGGTTCTTGACCGCTTCTTCCCTTTTCTGGATGAGCTCATCTTCTTCCTTCCGGGTGCTTTCAATGAGCTTGTCGAGATTTCCCTTCTTCTCATCGAGCATCTTTTGAGTCTCTTCCAGCTTCACTTCGCTTTCCTCGACGGATTTCCCGAGCTCTTCCATCTGCATGGCGATCTCTTCAAGCCGGGACTGGGCGTTTTCCTTGATCTGCTTCTGGGTTTCGATCTCCTTGGTCAGGGCATCGTATTCGCGGTTGTTGCGAACCGTCAGCTGCTGTTCCTCGTATTTGGCTACGAGATTGTCCGCTTCCTCGATTTCCAGTTCAAGGTTCGACTTCTCAAGGGTGAGGTCCTTAATCTCCGCTTTGGAGCGCTTGATACGTGCTTCCAGCCGGGTTATCTCTGTCTCGATATCGAGGATTTCCTCCGGCAGATCTCCGCGCATGCGCTTGAGCTCGTCAATCCGATTGTCAATGTACTGCAGGTTGGTCAGGTTTTGAAGTACTTCTACCATAGATGTATGCTTACGCTGTTTACTTCATTTTTTGGGGTTGTTCTTGAAAAACATACTGGACCGGATTGGTGTTTACGCTGGTGCGATGCACCTCCATTTCCGGGAACCGGTCTCGCAACCGGTCGCACAGTGCCTTCACTACCGGCACCTCCGTTTCATAATGCCCCGCATCCACAAGCAGAAACACATCGGACGCGGTAAAAAATTCGTGGTATTTCAAATCAGCGGTCACGTAGGCGTCGGCGCCCTGCCTGCGCGCCTCGTCCGCCAGAAACGATCCGGCACCGCCGCAGACGGCCACCTTGCGGATCTGCCCCGGGGTTCCCGCATAGCGAAGGCCTCTGTTTTCAAGACGATCCGACACCAGATCCAGAAATGCCGGAAGCTCCATGGACTCGGGCAGCATTCCGATCATACCGAAACCGGTCTCCTTGCCGCGGGGGTGCGCCGGAACTTCCTGCGTTTTGAGGAAATGCACATCAATCAACCCGAGACGGGACGCCAGTACGAATGAGACACCGCCCGGGGCGGCATCCAGATTGGTATGGGCGGCTATGACAGTGATGTCGTTCTTGATCAGACGGAAGATGAGCGAGCCGGTGGCGTCCGATGAGGTGATGCGGGAAAGCTTCCGGAAAATAAGCGGGTGGTGTGCGACGATCAGATCGGCCTGAAGGGCGATGGCCTCATCCACCACTTCCGGGGTCACATCCAGACAGGCGAGGATGCTGCTGACTTCCTGTTCTTCGTCTCCTACCAACAATCCAACGTTATCATATTCGAGCTTGGTGCTTTGTGGCGCCCAGTCTTCCAGAAACTCGAGGATATGACGGTTGGTGTATCTCATATTCCCGAGGAGCAGCCCCTTGTCTGCCCGAATGCTAAACCTGTGCAGGCAGGATCAAATCTGTAAATTGTGTCTCTGTTTCGATACACGATATTAGACGATGTCAGCTTTTTTTAGTCAGAAAAGAAAGATAACGGTTTTTTTCTTCATATAAAAGCTTTTCCTTTTCTTACCTTGTTCTCCCTAAAAACGTATCTTTCATTTGTATCGTATCCTCAACCTTGAAACCGAACTGACCGTGATCCGAAAAAATCTGGCAATACTGAACGAGACCATCGGCGAAATCTGTGAAAAATGCGGGCGTGATCCCGGTGAAATACGGCTTGTGGCGGTTACCAAAACCCATCCTGAAGAGATCATCATGGAAGCCTATGCGGAGGGGATGCGGGATTTCGGGGAGAACAAGGTGCAGGAGCTGGTCCCGAAAATGGCTGCGCTGCCGGATGACATCGAATGGCACATGGTGGGGACCATCCAGACGAACAAGATCAAGGACCTGGCGGGACGGGTCAACTGGATCCACTCCATCTCCAAGGCGAAGTATCTGAAGGAGCTGGAGAAGCGGCTGGCGCGGGCCGACCGCGTCGTGCGCGTGCTCATCCAGGTCAACATAAGCGGCGAGGATCAGAAAAGCGGATGCGGGCCGGAGCAGCTTGCGGAGATCCTGCAGTATGCGGCCGGACTGAAGCACGTGGCCGTGCACGGGCTGATGGGCATGGCTTCGCTGACGGCCGACCGCGGCCAGATACGCGAACAGTTCCGGATGCTGCGCCGGCTGCGGGACGAGCACCGCACTTACGAGACCGGGAACATTCGTCTGGACGAGCTCTCGATGGGCATGAGCGGGGATTACGACATTGCCATTGAGGAAGGAGCGACGATGATCCGGCTGGGGACCAGTATTTTCGGAGGCCGTGATTATAATGTGTAATTATAATGTGTAACCGTCGGGCCTGTCTTTCCGTATGATTTGGAAAGTCCACCGCATCCGGCTGGCCCGAAACCACGCAACCTGCCACTTTATTCAACTGACCATGACACCCACATTATTTCTTCTCTCAAGCGATCTGGTTCCGATCGTAGCCATCATTGCCGTTTTCGGAGTCGGAGGTTTTATCGTACTCAAAATCATCCAGCTCATCCGCGACGCCATCCTCTCGCGGCGCGCCCCTGCCCAAAGCGATGCCGTCATCCGCAAACTGCAGGAATTCGAACATCGCCATGAGCAGCTCGTCAAGCGGGTGCAGAACCTGGAGACGATCATTGTGGATGCGGACCTTGGCAATCCCGACACCGGCGGCCAGTCAGGCCCGGACAGCGGGTCCGGCGAGGAAAGCGATGAACGTCCGTTGAAAAACAAACTGCTCTGATCAAGGCCGTTCCATTCCGGTTCTGTTCTGCTTTGGTATTGTATTGCTGCGCGCACACTCTTAAATTGAGCGTTGAACCAAAGTCGGAAGACCACTATGAAATTATCAGCACTTGAGATCAAACAGCAGAATTTTGCCAAATCATTGCGCGGCTACGACGTGGCCGAGGTGCAATCCTTTCTGAATGTCGTATCGAACGAATGGGAGCACCTCTCAAACCGATGCAGGGAGCAGGACAGAGAGATCCAGCGGCTCAATGAGAAGCTTCAGCACTATCAGAAAGTGGAGGAGGCCCTGCATGATACGCTGCAGACAGCCAAGGAGTCGGCCGAACAGCGTATCAACAGTTCCAAACAGGAAGCCCAGAATCGCATTGCCAAGGCAGAGCTGGAAGCGGAAAAGATCGTTCGCGACAGTCAGCAGCGGCGGCAGTCCATCCGGCAGAGCATACAGCGCCTGCTGGAACGGCGTCACGAGATCATCCGGGGTATGGAATCGTACCTGGAACTGGCCACCGAATCACTCGAATCGTTCCGGCGCGACGATCATTCAACGTTTTCGCTGCCCAGGGAAGATGCCGGAGATATCCCCGAAGCCAAAAACGGGTCCGGTGCCGAAGAGAAAAAAAAGAAACCGAAAACCAGGTCACATGTCCCCGGCGCCGAAGATCTCGACGATCTCATTGACGACATGGACGACTGATCAACGCAATAAAAAACCATGCCTGAACTGGAAACCGTGCAGGAGTTTCGTGCAAAACGGGATGAGGCACTCGCATACCTTGAAAAGTCAACGGACATCAAGCCCGACTTTCTGATCATTCTCGGCACCGGGCTGGGACGCCTGGCCGAGGAAATTGACGTGTCCACCGCTATCTCCTACTCCGATATTCCGCATTTCCCGGTATCAACGGTGGAGAGCCATGCCGGACGTTTGCTTTTCGGCACGCTGAGCGGCAAAAACGTCGTGGCCATGCAGGGGCGCTTTCATTTCTATGAGGGCTATTCCATGCAGCAGATCGTGTTCCCGGTCCGCGTCGCACATGCCCTTGGCGCCCGGACCATGCTGGTATCCAATGCCTGCGGCGGCATGAACCCGCTGTTCCGCCGGGGCGATATCATGTGCATAACCGATCACATCAACCTGCTGGGGGACAATCCCCTGATCGGACAGAACGACGATGAGCTGGGCGTCCGTTTCCCGGACATGAGCGAGCCCTATTCGCCCGATCTGATTTTCCTCGCCGAGAAAGTGGCGCTCGGGAACAACATCAAGATGCATCAGGGTGTCTATGCATCCGTGCCCGGCCCCACGCTGGAAACCCGTGCGGAGTACCGTTTTCTGCGGCTGATCGGTGCCGATGTCGTGGGCATGAGCACCATCCCGGAAGTGATCGCCGCCGTGCACATGAGCATGAAGGTGCTCGGCATTTCGGTCATCACCGACGAGTGCTTCCCCGACGCACTTGAGCCGGTCAGAATGGAGGATATCCTCGCCGCCGCGGATATGGCCGAACCGAAAATGACACAAGTTATGAAAGGAGTGCTCGCCGAGCTGTGACATTGCCCCGTCGTGGCCCTCCGGATCCGCTGCGCGTCAATGCATTACGCATACCGAACCCAAATCGGAAAGCATTGTTTTTCCAACTGAAAATAAACCGGTAACCGTCTCGTTTCTATTGCGTATTTTGTTTTTCAAGCAGATTCAAACGAAACCCGACATGTTTTCTTCTGAACACCATCACATCTGGGACGAACATCAGTGGGAATCTCACATCAACGAGATGTCCAGGCGCCACGAACACCTGCGCGAACTGATCGAATCCGGTCCCGGCGACCACCCGCGCTGGCTGACCCATATCAGGGATTTCCCGACCAAGCTGGATGCCGTCGATGCATTTATCGAGGAAGAGCTGCTGCTCGAGGAGTCCTATTTCCCGATGGATGATGAGACCGAGGAGGAGGACGATGACATGGATGATCCCCTCTTCATGGATGATGAGCAGCTGGATGAGTGGGATCCCGAAGAGGACGGTGACGTCCACGAGGAACCGGAGGAGGGGGATGATGCGATCGATGACGAGGATGAGCATCTGGAGAGTATTTTTGAGGATATTTTCGAAGAGGAGTCACAGGGTGAGACCCCCTATGAGTATGCATCGCTGGAAAACATCGCCATTTATACCGATGCGCGGGACCTTGCAGCCGACCTGCTCGTCTTCAACGACAGCAAGCCGCACTACATGGACCATCCCGGATTTATCCACCTGGTGTCCGAGGTCCTTCTGATCAGCACGAAACTCGCTGCCGCGTATTCCATGGGATTTGACGTGGAAGTGCTCGGTGCCAATATCGCCTATTGCAAAAAGGCGCTGGAAAGGGCCAACCTGACACTTATGCACCTGCAAAGCCTGCGTGAAAACCCGCTGAACCGGGCCGACTACTTTGAGCTGCATCGCCGTCTGTTCGAATTGCGAAACAACATCGCTGTTCACGTCCAGGAGACCCGAGGTTTTTTCCAGAGCCAGCTTTGATCGCCGATCCGGCGCTTCTTTTCTTTCTGCCTTTCTCCTTTTTGTTGCTTGCACTGCAAAAATGTGCTTTTATCACCGGAATAGCGTAAGGAATCCGGCCCGGGATAGTCTGATTAGCATACCAAAGCCATACGCTATCTCAATACGACTATTCCGGTATGCCTGGACCCAAAAGGATTCCGTTCCACCCCGGAGGATACCCTCTGCTCCGCATTGCCCTGCTCTATGCCGCGGGCATAACTGTTGGACGTGCGCTGGCGCCTGATCCGCCTCAGGTCGCACTGAACGTTACGGGCGCCGGAAAAAGCATCCTTCTCCGGGATCCCGGCAACATGCCGGTCTGGTCCCTGGCATCGTGGGACATCCCCGCCGATCCGAAGCTTGTGACCGGCGTTTTTCTTTCCGCGCTCACCCTGGGCGTGCTTTTTTGCTTGTTCATACCGCTGCTTTCCAGTCGCCTTGCCGCACTTCACTCCCTCCGCTTTCTTCACTCCCTTCGCTTGCTGGGCATCCCCCTGGTATATCTCGCCTGTATTACGGGTTTCGGCGTAATGCAGTCCTATCGTTTTCACGCTCCGCAAACAACAGCCGCTTCCGGCATGCAGGCGATGCAATCCGCGCAGGCGATGCCGTCCGCGCAGAAGCCGCAATCCGTGCAGAAGATGCAATCCGCGCAGAAGTCGCAATCCGCGCAGAAGCCACCGCCCGCACTCCATGAGCAACACAGTGTTTCCGGCCCGATCATGCGGTATCTGCCATTGGCCTCGGAAGAGCTGTTGCTGCAGCATTTCGACCCGGACATGATGGTGTTCTGCGGGATGGTCCTCGCCGACCGCGCCACACGTTCCGGCAACCGCATGATGACCGTACTGGTCGATTCCGTACAAATTGATGGCCTTCCGACGTGGAGACGGCCGTTCCGGACCGAGATCCTGGTCCGTTCCGATTCGTTGCAGGGCGCAGCCGGTTACCGTCTGCATTTCAGCGGCGACCTGCAGCCGCTTCCCCGTCCGCGCAACCCTCATCAATTTGACTACGCGTCGTTTCTTTCACGGCGCGATATCCACAGTCAGGTATTTGTATCCGGCATCCTGTTTTTTGATCCCGCTGGTGATCCCCCTTTCTGGATACGGCAACAGATCCGGATCCGCACCGCGCTGAACCGGCTGTTCTCCGATGAGAACTCCGGCCTGGCGCGGGCCATCATCCTCGGCGACCGGTCGGACCTGGACCCCGGGCTGCGCACCGGTTTTTCCAGGGCCGGACTGGCACACCTCATGGCCGTGTCCGGGATGCATGTCGGTTTTATCCTGATGCCCGTCTGGTTTGTGCTCCCCTGGTTCCGCAGGACACCGGCGCTCCGGGTTGCCGGGCTTGCGCTTGGCGGATCCCTCCTGCTCTGCTATGCCGGCGTCACCGGCTTTTCCGTATCCGTCTCACGCGCCTCACTGATGGCTTTTTTCATGATGCTTGCCCGGCTGTTCCATAAACCCGGCACATCCATGAACATCCTGGGTGCCGCAGCGCTGCTGCTTCTGGTCCATGATCCGATGATGCTTTTCGATATCGGCTTCCAGCTCTCCTTTCTGGCGGTGATCATCATCCTCACCACGCTTCCCGGCACCCGATACATGCTCCCGCCGGCGCACCGGTACCGCAAAACGGGAGCGCTCTTTCAGTTTGTGATGGTAAGCGTGCTGGTCCAGGGCGGACTCTATCCCCTGCTGATACACTATTTCAACGAGTTTTCCATAGCCGGTCCGCTGAGCAACACCCTTGCCGTTCCATTTGTACAGTTCATGTTCCTGTGGACGTTTCTGTGCCTTGCCATAGGTTTGTTCCTTCCCGATATGGCCGCATTGGCCAACATCCCCGGCGACCTGATCCTGACCGGACTTACCGTCTATGTTGCCCGTATCGGGGCTCATCCCGCTTCCTGGATCGAGGGCACGCTGCCCGGGAGCTGGCTTTACGGGGTCTGGTTTTTCGGGACGGCGCTGCTGGCGGGTCTGCGGATTCCGGCACTGCGCTTCAAAATGGCAGCCGGACTGTTGTTCTGTCTCGTAATGCTGCAGTCCGTTCAGTTGCATGGACAACTTCGGAGACCTGTTCTTGATGTTGTTTTTTTCGATGTTGGCCAGGGAGATGCCGTACTGCTCAAAACACCCGGCGGGTATCATTACCTTTATGATACAGGTATCTGGTCGCCCGGTTTTGACTCCGCCGAACGCACCATCATTCCGGAACTGAAAGCGATGGGAATCCGCAGGCTCGACGGGGTGATCCTCTCCCATCCCCATGCCGACCACATCGGCGGTATCGTCAGCCTGATGCATCACATGCCCATTGACACCATTTATCAGTCGCCCGCACCCCACGATACCCGGCTGTATCATCGCTATATGGAGCTTGCTTCGAGATTGAACATCCCGGTACGGCTGCTCAGCACAGGCCAGATGATCACGACAGACCCGGCCATGCCCATGCTCGTGCTGGCTCCATCAGACGGCATACGGGCATCGGATCCAAACAACCAGTCGGTCGTCCTCATGGTCCTGCATGGCGGCACCCGCCTGCTGCTCACGGGCGATGCCGAGGAGGAGGCGGAGGAGTACCTGGTGGAGCAGTTTGGTCCGTTCCTGCGGGTGGATCTTTTGAAAGTCGGCCATCACGCCAGCAGAACCAGCTCGACGGCTCCGTTTCTGGACAAGGTCCGTGCACCCGAAGCAGTGGCATCGCTGGGATTGCGGAACAGATATCAGCATCCCCATACCGAGGCCACCCGGCGCTTGCTGGATGCCGGCACCTTCACCCGCTTCACCAGCCTGGAAGGGGCCGTGATTTACCGGAGCGACGGTGAGGGATACACGAATGTCCCGTGGTGATCCGTTCTCAACCGGTACGGAAAATGGATACCGGAAACGCAAAATGCATCTGTTCTGTTATGTGAATCCAAGCAAAACGAAATTGTAATGGAAAGATATCTCCTCTTTATCACCTTTTTTGCCATCCTGTTTTCCGTTTTCGGATTCATGCAGTGGTATGTCATCAGATCGTACATCCGCTGGCTTGCAAGGGTAGTGTCCGTGCACGCCTATTACCGGTTTCGGGCTGCCGGACTTGTCCTCTTCGCCTTTGCCAACATCCTGTTTATCCTCCGGTTCCCTTCAACGGAGCTGGGATGGTATCAGCATCCGCTCTTTCAGGCACTGGTCATCTATCCGGGCGGCATATTTTTCGGAGTGGTTGTACTGGCGTTTGTGGCCCTGCTCGTGATCAACGGTTTTTCGGCTGCTTTCAAATTCCTTCGACGATGGACGCCATCTGAATCCCGTAATGACCGTGCCGATCTGCCAGTTTCACCCGAGGAGCCCGCAACGCCGGCAATCTCCTCTGCCGCACCTGCTTCCCCCGCATCCACAACGGCGGTCGATGGTCTCAGCCGGCGACAGTTCCTCCGCACCGCGGGCACGGCAATGATCGGCGCCCCAGTGGCCTTTACGATCGGCGCTTCGGCAAGTACGGCCCACGACTATCAGATAAACCGGCTGCGTTTGCACTATCCCAACCTGCCATCCGGACTCAACGGCTTCCGTATCGTCCAGCTCAGCGACATTCACTCGGGCATATACATGACCGAGCACCAAATGCGCGACATTTTCCACCTGGCAAATGAACAGCATCCCGACCTGGTGGCTGTCACCGGTGATTTTGTGGATAATTCTCCCTCCGAAATCCCGGCCCTGTATCGCGCGATCACCGATCTGAAAGCCGAATACGGTGTGTATGGATGCCTTGGCAACCATGACCACTACGCCTCGGCACCCCTTGTCAGCTCGGCCCTGCGTCAGCAAGGCGTAAACGTGCTGACCAACGACCGGCAGACGCTTCACATCAACGGAGAATCGCTTACCCTGCTTGGCGTGGATGACATTGAAGCCGGTTCCCCGAACGCATCACGCATCAACCAGGCGGTGCAAAACCTTCCGGGAGACGGCTTCAGGGTACTGCTTTCACACCGTCCGGATCTCTTTAATGATGCCCGGAGCCGGGGAATTGATCTGACGCTGGCCGGACACACCCACGGCGGACAGATAGGCTTCGAAGTGATGGGCATGCCTTTCTATCCGATTCATCTGTTCCATGAGTATGCCAAGGGGCTGTATGAAATCGGGGAACAGAAACTCTACGTGAATGTCGGTATTGGCATGGTCGGCGTCCCGGTAAGGATGGTGCGGCCGGAACTGACCGTCATTGAGCTTACCAACAGCTGACCGTCCGGAAATGCTGTTTTGCAGCTTCACCTGCGTTATAAAATCAGGTGCATATGATACTATTTCAGCAGCATAAGCTTGTGTGAATCGGCGCTGCCACCGGCGATCATCCTGAGGATGTAAATACCGCTGGAAAGATTCCCGGCGTTGAAAATGACTTCCTGCTTTCCAGATGGACGGTTCTCATCCATCAGCGTCATCACCCTGCGCCCAAGGATATCGTATACCTCCACGCGAACCCGTACCTCCTCCGTGACACTTGCCGGAATATTGAACAACACAAGTGTTTCACTGTTGAAGGGGTTGGGATAGTTGTAGAGCAGCTCAAACCGGTCGGAGACGGGCAGTTCCGGCCGGTCTACTTCCAACGGAACACGGCTGAGCACCCTGGTGGCCATGACCATGTTCTTGTTGTCATTATCCCGCTCGTTATCCTCGCTGCCCAAAAGCCGGGACCAGCCCGAGAGTTCGCCTGCAGGATTGTATCCGCCAAGAAGGGTGCGCACCGGATAATAGTTTTTATCCGATTTGTCATCTGATCCCTGGTCGAATGAAAACAGCAATTGCGCATCCTCTGACTCATCCACAACCCGGAAGTAGAAGTGGTAATTCACGTCGGCTTCCAGGTTTACATCGTCTTCAGAGAAGTCGACCGAATTTTTTCCGGGCCTCAGCTCCGAAAAATCCAGTTCCCGGAACGTGATGACCTCATTGGGGACGAAAATGGCATTGGGGCCCTGACCGCTGCTCAGGCGCGAGTCGGTAAGGATCACCTGCAGCGTGCCGGTCCCCTCGACCGACTCCGTGGTATGCCAGAGCGTAAAGTCGACTCCCTGCAGCACTCCTTCGTATTGCGGATCCAGCCGCACGGCAACGCCCAGGAAGGTGACGTCCGAAGAGAATTCGAACGGGAAAGGTACAAACCCGGCCGTTGGTTTTACGGAATAGGAGATATCCACTTCGCGGAGCTCACTGGGGATCCACTCGGCCGAATAGGTGAACTGCCGGCTTCCGAAATTACTGGTGGATAGCACCACCGTATTCACCGAAACCAGGACCACCGAACGGTAGATGCCGTCGAAGGACAGGTCACCGGTCAGAGGGACAATCTCCGGCGGACCGGCAGCCCCTTCCGCCTCCGCGATTACATAATGCCTGATTTCCTGGGGGGAGCTTACGCTGAGGGACAGGTCCTGCACAAAACGCCATTCGGTATACTGAGCGCCTCCGTAGCGGAGCGAGACGGATTCATTGCGGACCCAGGCACGCTCTTCGGTGCCATAACGAATGGCGGGATTGGCAGCCCGCACACCGGATTGCTGGGGCAGGGTGTATCCATAGCGGCCGTCAGCGATTCCCGGGTCATTCACCCAGTTGGTGACATAAAAATCTGCCAGCACTTCCCGGAAGTCGAGTCCCAAACCGGCACTGTTCAGCATATTCTGGTACTGCACCCAGGGATTGCCCGGTCCGCTCTGTGTCAGGCGTCCGACCGCATCCACCCCGACCCGCTCATACAGGTAACTGTGGAAAAGCTGGGCGCGCTGATAATCATTGAGCACCACCTGCTCGCCGGTCCGCCAGCGCAGGAAGCCGTCCATGCTCTGGGTTTCCACATTGCCGCTCACCTCGTCCGGATCATTGAGGAAGATCATCGAACGGGCATTGAATCCATTGAAAATCTCCGCGACTTCGGACTGGCCTTCGTCCAGGAACGTCATCAGGTTGCCGCGACCGGCCTGGATGAGGTGCTGGAATTCATGGGCCACCGTGTTGAGCGGCCGGTTGGGATTGGCCGGCTGATCGTCCGTGTAGATGCCCGGATACGAATTTATGTACAGAATGGCCGCCTGGTTGCTGTTGCGGTTTACCGTGCGCGGGGCCAGGTCGGCAGGATTGAAAAAACCGGCGGTAAAGCCGCCGCCCGTATCAGGATCCCAGCCGTCCCGGATATTGGCGATCAGGACCTTGACCATGCCTGTGCCATCGGGGTCGGGTACGAGGTCAGGGTTTCCCTGGGCAAAGATATCGATGTTGTTGAGGATGATCCCCTGGTCCGGGTTCACCGAATTGGGCGGGGTACGCTCCTCGAGCGCTTCCATCATGGCGCTGACCACACTGTCGTCAATTTTTTCCGGTCCCAGCTCCTCCTGTTCCACCCATATTTCGGATGCGGATCCCACTGCCCTGAGCTCAAACAGAATTTCGTCGAATACCGGGGAGCCCGGTTCGCTTTCTTCGATATTATAGACGAAAAAGTCCCGGGTGTCGCCGACCTCATAGGCAACGGTGTGGGCCATAACCTCCAGCTCTTCCGGCGATTCGCCTTTCATCCGCAAATACGCCTCATACGCTTCCCTTATTTCCGGCTGCCGATATAAATAATCTGTTATGTGAATAACCTTTTCTTCTTGCCTCCCTGTATGATAGATATCCAAAGAGTGTGCATGGCCATGATGTCCGTGGGCTTGATGTCCGTGGTCATGATGTCCCCGGGCTTGATTTTCGTAGAACAGGTGTCCCGGCGTTTGCGTGGCGCGGGTTTCTTCACTGTGACGGCTTTTCGGGTGGATTCCGGTGAAAGGGGCTTCTATGGCGCCGGGGCGGTCCGTCAGTGAACCGCGCTCAATGCCGCGTGCGGGCTCCTGGCCTGATCCAACAGAAACGATTCCGGAGAGAAAAACGAAAACGGTCAGGATACCAAGTGATCTATGGCAGACGGATTTAAGCACGGATTTGGACATTGTGAAAGTGCCGGGGCAAGATAGCGTAGGGGTCATGGAAAAACCGAAACGGTGTATTCTGACAATGTTACTTTCTACAGGTCAATAAAGCAACCCGAAATACGAGGTTGTTCGCAAACGGTCCGCCGCAACACATGGCCAGCCATTGCGAATGGTCAGCCGCCCCACATGGCCAGCAAGAGCAAGTGGTCAGCCCTTGCGAGCGCTGCAACAAGTGCTGAAAGAAGCTGCAAGCAGAAACTTTCTGCTTTTGTAAAACGGTTTGAGATGGCTTCAGCGTATCAGGATCATTTTTTTGGGAGGGACCGCCACGGACGCACCTGAGCCCGGTCCGGCCGACGAGCCCGTAGTGGCAGGCGATTGCCGTCCGGCCATGGATTCCGGTCCGGTATTCGGCTGCATTCCGGTATTCGGATGCGAGCTGATCAGCATGCGGTACAGATACACCCCGCTTGCCATCCCCCGGGTATCCAGGCGCATGGAGTGGCTGCCGGGTTCCCTCAGCCCCTTGTCGACTCTTTTGACCAGACGTCCGGTCACGCTATGGATCTCAATGGTCACGGCTGCCCTTTCCGGCAGATCATAGGATATCGTGGTCTGATTGTTGAACGGATTGGGATAGTTCTGGTGCAGCCGGAACCGCGCGGGCTGCTGCTCGTCCGGGTCCGCATGAGTAAACACATCCTGCTCAAACACGGCCGTAATGACGAGGTCACCCTCCGGGATCCAGGTAAACGATATTTCGCCGGATTCGACCGGCCCACCCACCGATATTTCGCCGGATTCGACCGGCCCGCCCACCGATATTTCGTCGAAATCAAACGGCTGGCCGGACACATCCCGCCACTCCAGAAACGACCAGCCCTTTTCCGGCACCGCCTCAAGCGTTACGGGCACACCGTCAAAATAGGTGCCGGTCCAGCGCGAATGATCTTCAGGCACTCCGGGAGTATTCTTGTGGATGGGGATGCCGCCAACCGCGACGTATCCGCCCCCGGTCTCCGGCACGTTCAGCTCCAGCCGTGCCGTATCCGCAATATCAAAATGCTCCATCACAAAGCTCCTCAGGTACCCGGGCCGGCGTTGCGCAAATTCCTTCATGACGGCAATGTGATCCTGCCATCCCTCCGGAGTGCGGCCGGCACTGTAATAATACCGTTCCCGGTGCTCTTCGATTTCAGGCGCGTAAACATCCTGGAATTCCTCAATTCTTCCGGCAACAAATTCCGGCTGGAAACGGGTGTTCAGATCCCCCGCAAGCAGTGAGAGGAACCGGTGGCGGAAGGTCTCGTTTTCAATCAGGTTGTTGAACAGCTGATTGACCCACGCTTGCGGCACCCGCGGATTTCCAATACCGGTAATCCATTCGATGGTGTCGTGGTCATACTGAGCCCATCCCGCCGCATCGCCTTCATAGGGAAACCCGAACGAGGCATCCAGGTCGAAAATCATCCAGCGCCAGCGCCCGTCCCGTCCATAAGGCGCATCCGGCTGATACGCCGCAGTCCGTTTCCGCCAGTACCGGATGTTGTTGTGAGGCCAGTCGGCATTGGCGGTGTAGGTCAGGAACGTTTTGTACGCCAGGTAGTTGTCGACATCCATCTGCGTCTTCATATGCGCGTAGTGTTCCGGCTGCGAAAGATCCATCACCGCTGCAAAATCCCGCATGGCGAGATAGTGCTGCCGGTCCTCCTCCGTGCCATGATTCAGCGCGGCGTTATCCACAAGAATGCCAACATCATCCCGGTGGATGTCGTAGTTCAGCTCCACATACCATCCGTCAAACCGCTCGCGGATATTGTGGATGCCCCAGTATTCGCCGTTGATGAAAACCACGGCGGGACGATACGCCTGCTGGTCGACGCGCCTGTCGGCATAAAGCGACTGGATCATGGCATCCTTGAACATGGTGTGGAACCAGTCGTCGCCGGAGGACCGCAGAATAAATCGCTTCCAGGTCTCAAGCGGCTCATCCGACCCTGCTTTCCGAAGGCCGGGAAACAGCGGCCAGCTTATCTCCGGGCTCCAGTCATACGCGCTTCGGGCGTAGATCCTCAGCGACTTCTGCGGATATCTGCGGGTGGCCCCGCCGTGGATGCGCACACCCACGTTTTGCGAAAATCCCTGCAACGGGACATTCCCGGGATCATTACCACCGCCGGACACAGAGGCAGCTGCGTGAGTGCCGGGCATCGCAGCAATATCGCCGCCGTGCGATATGGAGGCCGCGTCGCCGCCGGACCCGGCAGCAATATCGCCGCCAGCCAGTGCCCCATCCACCGGAACATCGCGATAGCCCGACCGGTGATGCGCAAAAGGATCCGCGTGCATGTCGAAAAACGTCATGTGCGCCGGGCGCTCCCACGCATCCCCCCGCTCATTGTAATTTCCGCTGGAAACGATCTCATCGGGATCGAACGTGTCGCCCGGGACCATGATCCCGGTTTCGTCGCTGAAAAAATGCTCCCGGTCGGACGCCAGGGCAATGACCGGAAACGAGTACCGGCCGGCACCCTCCGGATGGATGAACCACGTTCCGGTCGCCGCCTCACTGTTCCTGTACCCCTCCCGCACAGAGATGGCCCGGATCACATGCCCCTTGAACACCGGCCCGGACGGTACCTGCCAGAACTGCGGCCCCGTTCGGATGCCCGTGAGTCTGTCCGGCTCATGATCTCTGCGGTCGATCAGGACCGGCCCCTCGTACACCGGAGAAGCTGTCGTGGGCACGGACCCGTCCGTCGTGTAATGGATCACGGCATCGGGATGTCCGGCATCCATTACCAGCTCCAGGGCATCGGTGTAAAACCCGGGTCGATGGGAAAAAACAGGCGGATCGGCGATGCCCTGCCAGGGGGATTCCCGGTTGGATGCGCCCGGAGTCGGTGTGTCGAACAGGCGCCACTGGTCCGCCCCGTCGGGATAACGGCCGAACGAATAGTCTGTGGGGATGGGCGTGGGCGCAAGCCGGTCGATCACGGGCGTGTCCTGTCCATCCGGAACCGTAAACGAGCTGAGCAGCACCTCCTCCCCTTCGGACCGGATCCGGAAACTGGTATGCAACGGCTCCCCCGGAATCCTTCTGTCCTTGCCCGAGGCCCACACCAGCAGAAATTCGCCGGGAGCGATCGTGGTCCCCTGCGGAAAAACCCATCGCCAGAGCCGCGTGGCATCATCCGAAAGGCCGTATCCGTTCAGGTCCACAGTGCCGGGACCCGCATTGTACAGCTCCACCCAGTCCTCATAATCGCCGTCTTCGTCTGCAATGGTGGTCCGGTTGGATGCCTGCACCTCGTTGATCACAATCTGCGGCACGTCCTGTGACGCGGCAGGTCCGGCCAAACCTGATGCAGCCATCAACATGGATGCAAGAAGCGCTCCAAAGCGTCTTGTTAAGGCAGGCATGGGATTTTTGGGGTCAGTGCATCAGCCGCATGTCGACGACCTCGCCGGGACGCAGGTCCAGGTCGTGATTGAGCGCTATGCGGACCGGGAGCCCGATGGTTTCGAATGGCTGTTCGGGAAACAACGACGTAAACTGCTCCACCGTTTCCATCTGAACACCGACGCTTTCGATCTCCATGATGGCTTCGCGGCGCTCACGTCCCTGCCGGCGCACCAGCACCTGCATTCCGGGTTCGGGCTGGACAAAAAGCGGATGGCGGATATATCCCACGATGTAATCCGGCTGCGGGGCGTAGATGCGGAGAATCGGATCGCCCTGATCCACGAACTCGCCGCTCATCTTGAAGACCTGCGCCACCTGTCCGCTCACCGGGGCACGGAGCGTGACCGGCATCATTTCCGCTTCAATCCGCTCAAGCGTGCGCTGGTGTACTTTGAGGGCCGCGGCAAGGGGGTCGCTTTCATCCCAGCGATCCCTCACTTTGTCCAGGTCAAACCGCTCCAGACGCGCCTGAAGCCGGTCCACCAGTTCCTCGATAACGACAACCTCTTCCTGCAGGGCTTCGTACTCTGTTTTGGCGCGTTCCAGCATTTCCTGAGCCGTGAGGCCGCGCTCATCCATGCTTTCCAGCCGTTCGTATTCCCGGAGTGCCTGCTGTTTGTGGATGCGGGCCATGCCCAGGCGGGCGCGGTTCTCCATCAGGTCAACCTGCATGGACTCGTAATTGAGCAGGTTGCGCTCCTGGTCCACAAACGGGTCGCGCGAAAGCCGGATCAGCTCGATCTGCGCCAGGACCACCGCCAGTTCGGCCTGCATGAGCTGCGGATCGGTGGTCACCAGGCGGGCGATGACGTCGCCGGCCCGCACCGAGTCAAAGGCGCTCACCGTCATATCGGCCAGGGAGCCGGCCTGCGGACTGCGGACCTCGGCCTGCTTGCCCACCACGCGTCCGATCATGGTGGTGGCCTCCACCCGGTCCCGCCAGAGCCACATAACCACTCCGGCCACAAGCACAAAGATCAGAAACGGGAAAATGCGCACCCGTATCTCTCTCCATCGGAGCCTGGCTGGAATCGGGATTTTTTCGTTGTATTGCGACATAATTACTGATAAGTATAACTGATACTGATACTGATACTGATACTGATAAGTATAACTGCTAAATACTGCTAAAATGTGATTTTTTGATTAAAACGGGTGTCAGACTTCCGACTCTTCTTCCGCCTTCATGGTAGTAACCCGCGAAATGGAGGTATTGGCCTGCAGGTCGTTGAGCAGATCGTGCACCCGGGACGGGTCGCGCAGGAGCAGGCGGTAGGACAGGTCCGCGCCTTCCTCGTCCTGCACCGAGCGCTGGCTGGCCATCTGGACTTTCAGGGCGTGCCGGTCGAGCAGGTTGTTCAGCGAGGAGATCTTTGCAAGCGAATCGGTCCAGTGGAGATTGAGGATGAGGTCGTAGCGCTGGCGGCTGCCGAACGATGTGAACCAGACGTACAGCAGGACCGATGCGGCGACGGCCGTGCCGATCACGGCGGTGGAAAATTTCTGGGTGCCGCAGGCCATGCCGATGACAATCAGGCTAAGGATGTAGACCGTGTCCAGCGTGTCGCGCACGATGTTCCGGAAACGGACGATGGCAAAAACGGCCATGAGGCTGAAGGCGGTGACCAGGTTGTTGTCCAGCACCATCATCACCAGGGCGACGGTGATCGGGATCAGGATCAGCGAGGCGACATAGGTGCGCGAGTAGGACAGTCCCGAATGGGTGTACATGTAGACCCATGCGAGCAGCTGTCCGCACAGGAATGCGAGCAGCAGGGCCATGACCAGGGCCATGAAATCGGTTGGAAGCGGGGCCACATCCCCCAGATAAATCCAGTCAGACATAAAAAAAACTTTAAAGTGTTACACGAAATTTCGAATGAAGCGATGTTCACCCTGATTGGTGATGCCGTCGACATATTTGGCGGCGGGTCCGGCGCGCAGGCCGAACACGCGGACCAGGTCCATGAACCAGTTCGGGAACCGGTTGGTGAATTTGAGTTCCAGGATCACCTTTTTGCCGAAGACCAGGTGCGGGTTCCGCAGGTCGTGCGCAAAGGAGACGGAGTGCTGGGGCTCGCTTTGCACGCTGCGGTCGATGGTCACGCGGATCTTGTTGGCGCCGTTGGCAATCCACGCTTCGCGGAAGTAGGAGACATGCACTTTGGGCCGCGCATGCAGGTGGTGGACCAGCCGGCAGAAGTCCATAAGAGCCTCCATCTGCTCGCCGTCATTGGGATACACCAGGTCATTGGGCGAGGGGATGAACCCGCGCGCCAGGTCGTAGGCGGCGCGCCGGTGGACGATGGCCCGTTTCTTGGCGATGATCTTATCCACCCGCCGCTTGATCTCGAAATAGACGGGGGCCTCGTCCGATGTTTCATAATAGCGGATGCGAAGCTTGTAGCGGTTGCGGTCGCCGTTGACGGTTTCCTGATAGGTCCGCAGATCGGGGGAATCAAGGTAGAGGCTGTGAACGGAGTAGGAGAGATTGGGCTGGGTCGCGCCATAGGGATCCATATCCAGATACGAGGAGACAAAATCGCGTATCCCGAGAGCAATATCTTCGTTGATCACATACTTGTGCTCAAACCTCTGTTTCTGGATGGTGTCCATGATTACAAAAAAGCGCTGGGTGTAGCCTGAAAATGAAATATAAATGACCTGGCCGGGCCGGAGTGCCGGCCGCAAAACGCCGGCCCCTGGCTGCAAACTACCGGCTGCAAACTTCTGGCCGCAAAACGCCGGCGCCTGGCTGCAAACTACCGGCTGCAAACTTCTGGCCGCAGCCCTCAGGCCACAATCGGCCGGCCGCAAAACGCCGGCCGCAGTCCGTCGGGTCGCAAGCTGGTAGTTACTACAACGCAAAATGATAACAAAAATTTAACACATTAACCAGAAAATGGCCTTATACTGAATATCTGCCTGAAATCTGCCGCTTACCCCTGGCTGCGAACATTTCCATCCAAAAAATGGTTATCTTCTACACCTCCACTCGTCACGGAAGCATCGGATGGACACGATACGGAATATCCTGCCGTTGAATCTTTGGAAACAGGTGTACTTTTCCATCGTAATTCCCTGACAGAAAACATGTGTGTTACCGTGAGGGACTTCCAACAAAAATTTACAAGATCACAGATTTTATGCGGCGCATTATCTCAATAAGCATCCTTGCACTGGTCGTTCTGGCCGGAATCCGGCTGGCCTCATCCAACGGAAACGAAGCCGTCAATCCGGAGGACAGAAACGCGGTGCTTCAAAACGCGGTTATGACCGGGCTGGACGGTGAAGAGGTCACACTGAGTGATTTTGCCGGGAAGACCGTGCTCATCGACATCTGGGAAACCTGGTGCACCCCGTGCCTGCGCAGTTTCCCCACCCTCCAGAAGCTTATGGAGGATTTCCCCGATGACTTTATTGTGCTGGCGGTGTCGCCGGGATACATGGACTCGCCGGAGCAGGTGAGGGAGTTCGTGGAGAACCACGACTATGACTTCACGTTTGTGTTCGGGGAGAAACTGGCACAGGACCTGAACGTGCAGAGCATCCCGTTCAAAGTGTATGTGGATCCGGATGGACAGTATGTCGAGTCCATCATGGGCACCCGGGGTCCGGAACGTGACTATGAGAAGGCGCGCGAGATCATCCAGCGGTAT
>RECX01000338.1 GCA_007693825.1 Balneolaceae bacterium | reverse complement strand
CACGTCAACGGCCGCGGCTGGGCCGACATCGGCTACAACTGGCTGGTGGACGGCAACGGCGTGATCTATCAGGGACGCGCGTTCAACCTGGACGGCAACAAAGATGTCATAGGCGCCCACTTCAGCGGCTACAACGCCAATACCATGGGCATCTGCGTCATCGGCCACTACAACAACCGTATGCCGACCGGTGACGCCCTGTTCAGCCTCAATGAAATGCTTGCCTGGAAGGCCTCCGAACGCGAGATCGATCCGCTCGGCACGGCGCAGCACCACAGTCCCGGCGGCAACATCCACCGGATCTCCGGCCACCGCGACAGTGGCATCTACACCGAATGTCCGGGCCACCAGCTCTACGCCTTCCTTCCGCAGTTGCGCCAGGATGTCGCTGAAATGCTGGACGAATTCTTCACCCCGGTCGACTACTTCATCCCCCAGGCCGATCATGAACTCGGCTTCGAATCACTGGCCGAGGCCATCAACTGGATCAACACGGTGGACGAGGTGGCAACCAACATCCGCTTTGTCATTACCGAAGACCTCGACGAAACCGGCGAAGAAATGCATCTGACTCGGCGTTTTGGCCTGTATACGCAGCTTCAAATCGTGCCCCGGGCCGGCACCTCGCCCGTGGTCACGCTGGATCACCCCCTGACGATTTCATCGGCCTATGTGACCGTGGATGGCATGCCCGACCACGACACCGGGCTCACGTTTCATTACACCGGGGACCACGAGATGGGCAGCGTATTATATATCCCCTCGGCCTCGCAGCACATACGGCTCCGCAACCTGGTGTTCACGCGGGATGACGGTCTGTTCCATCTGCCGGCGGCCATCGCCACGGGCACCTTAACAGGCGAAGCCGGGCCCTTCAACCTCACCATCTCCGGCAATACCATCGGCTCGGAAACGGCACCGTTCGGTATGGGTTTCCACGTTGTGGCAGGAACCCCGGGTTCGCTGGACCTGACCGGAAACACCATGCAAACCCGCGCCGGCGCCATCGTTTTCACAAGCCATGGGTTTGATGTGGATATACGTGACAACCGCATCCATACATCAGGCGAGGGACTCGGGGGAGCGTCCGCCATGACACTTCGCGGTGGCCGGTTTGCTGTCGAAAACAATGAAGTGACCGTCCGGGAACCCTCTGTCGGCCGTGGAATAAGCACGGGGGTGCACATTGAGCAGATCTGGAATGACTACCTGCTGGCCAATAACATGATACGGGTCGCGCTGGTGGATGACGCCCAGGGTTTGACCGGAACGGTTGCCGGCATTCATGTAAATACGGAATATCAGGGATCATCCGGCGAAGTCCGTATCTACCACAATACGCTGCATCTGGAAGGTCATTCCGGGAGCGCATCTTCCGCCCTGCGGCTCACCGGAGCGCACGGAAACGGCGCCGCCATGGATGTCCGGAACAACATTTTCGTCAATGCCTACGCCAACGCCGACGGTCCGGATGGCGCGGTCGGACTCTTCTACGATTCCAACATCGCCTGGTTTGCCGAGGCCAACAACTGGCATGTGCTGGAAGGCGTTCCGCTCGGTGTTGTGGATGGCCAGGTGATCGCCACACTGGAGGCGTTCCGGACCGCGACGGGCGACGAACTGGCGGTCAGCGTCCCGGTGGCATTCGCTTTCGGGGAAGGAGAGCCGCCGCTGCTGCTCGACGAACCGTCCAAAGGCGACCAGGCGCTCACCGGCCGCGGCGTGCCCGATGTGGTTTCGATCGACATCCTGGGCAATCCCCGCCACCCGGTCTTCCCGTACATGGGAGCCCACGAGCCCGAACCCACGCTGACGCCCATGCTCTTCGGCGACTACCACATCCCGCAGGGTGACCACGAAAGAGGCTATGCTTCACTCGCCGAAGCGTTCGCCGACCTCAACTTCCACGGTGCGGAGGGCGACTTCCGGTTCCTCATCCACCAGGACCTGGACGAAACCGGCGCGCAGCTGCATCTGACGCGCGACGACATGGACACCGGCACGCGCATGAGAATCGAGCCCGCCGCATCCGATATCACCATCCGGATCGCGAATCCCGTGCATGTTGAAAACACCTCTTATGTCACCATCGACGGCGGCGAAGAGCGCGCGCTGCGCTTCCACCTGGAAGACGCCGGCGCGGGACAGGCCTTCTGGATCGTGGGATCTTCGCGCAACGTGACCCTGCGCAGCCTGGACATCAGCCATGAATCCGGCACCGGATCGATCGCTGAGGGCGTGCAGGTGCGCTCAGGCGTGCAGACGGGCTCTGACGATGCCGTCCCCCAGGCCATCCGGCTCGAAGACCTGCACATCGGCACCCCGGAGCATCCCTTCCGCGACGGTGTCCGTCTCCTGGGCACCGCCGACCCGATCCTGCGGGTGCGGGCCGACGTGATCGGCAGCCGGATCTTCGTCACGCACCGCGGCATCAGCACGTTTTACGTCGAGAACAACACCTACCGCGGCAATATCATTGAGGTCACCGGTCATTTCAGCGATCCCGCATGGTACGCCGGCATCGAGCTGGCCGGTGCGCTCGGCACCAGCGTCCGCGAGAACCAGATTTTCATGACGGGCGTGAACACATCCACCCCGCGTTACGCGGCCGGGGTGAACATCGGTCTCAACGAAGGCCAGAACACCCTGACCAACAACATGATCAGCATCACCGGCGACTTCGAGAGCCTGGGCGCCAGCCGGGAGAACCGGCTCTACGGCGTGGCCATCCACCGGGAAGGGCAGGGCGAGCGGTACAACCTGTTCCACAACACCATCCACCTGGGGGATACCGGTCAGACCGGGACATCGGCGGCCATAGGCTGGGAGGATGTGGATCCGGGTGAGGACCCGTCGGTGTTTTTCATGATCAACAACCTGCTGAGCAACCGGCACGGCCATGAGGGTGACGGTGCTTACGCATGGATATGGTCCGTCGGCGACCTCCGGAATGTGCGCAACAACCTGCTGGATGTGGCGCCCGGGGCTAATATCGGCCGGTTTGAAGGCGAGGTGGCCGCGACACTGGAAGACTGGCGCGAACTGTCGGGCGTGGATCTCAACTCGCGCACGGCGTTTGTGCATTACCGGTCAGACCGCGACCTGCGCCTGGCGCCGGAGTCCGAGGGCGACAACCGTCTGGCGGGCAGCTTCCTGCCGGCCATCAGGACCGACATTTTCGGCAATGACCGCAACCCCGACGCGCCCTACAAGGGTGCCTGGGAGTCGCTGGAACATGTGCTGACCGATGCCGACCGGGAGGATGCGCTTGCCGGCGTGCCGAAGGAGTTCTACCTGGGGCAAAATCATCCGAATCCGTTCAATCCGGTCACGCAGATCAGGTATGATCTGCCGCAGGACGCCGAGGTCCGGCTGGATGTCTTCACCGTGACCGGACAGCGGGTGGCCACCCTTGTCAACGGCCAAAAGCAGGCGGGGTCGCACACCGTCACCTTCGATGCTTCACGGCTGGCCAGCGGCGTGTACGTCTATCGTATCCAGGCCGGATCATACGTTGCCACACGACAGATGACACTGATCAAATGATGGCAGGAAAGCCGGCCAAAACGACGAAATAAGTTGCAAAAGCATCTGAAAATAGGTACGTTTCCGAAGACCGGTCCGGATAGCGCATCCAGGCGGACAACCGGATGGTTACACTGCAGATAAGAGGAATATCCAACAAACGCAGCGGACAGCAATTGACAGGGACTTTTTCAGGGACTTGCTTGTACAGCCGGACGGGGGCCAATCCGCCCGGTTCCGCTATGAATCTTTCGCTTAATCAACGCTACACTCAAAAACAAAACAATCAAACAGGAGTTACTATGAAGAAACTATTACAACGTCTTCTTCTGTGTACTGCAATGGTGGGGTTAGTCTCCGTTGCAGGCATGAAGCAGGCACAGGCACAGGTCGTGCTGGACACCCCCAACTGGGAGGTACTGGCCGACAGTGTGGACTGGCTTTCCATAGCCGGTAACCAGACGCGCGGTCTCGCCGCCAATCCGGTCACCGGAAACCTCATCGTGGCCACCCGTGCCGGCGGTACGGCAGTCAAGGTGATCAGTGCGGTAGACGGATCCGTGATCCGCAATATGGATATCGGCGTCATTACAGGCGGTTTTTTCCCGGTTAACAGGATTGCCGTATCGGAAGACGGGCAGATCTTCGTCACCAATTTCTCACTGAACGGACCCGAACACCGCATCTACTGGTGGGCCGACGAGGAGGCCGATGCCAAGATGGTCTGGGACGGCAATCCCTACGGCAACCGTATCGGCGACGGATTCGGCGTGACCGGCTCCGGTGACGACATAAAGGTGTATGTTTCCGGTACTTTCCAGAGCCAGATGGCCGAGTTCATCTGGAACTCTGATACCGAGATGCTGGAAGACATGCGCCTCATCACCCTTCCCAATGTAGACAACGCCAACGCCAGCATCATCCAGGCACCCGATAATCCGGATTATTTGTGGATCAACGGCCGTGACGCACCGATCGCCAAGATCGACCGCGACGGGACCCTGATCCGCGAATACGGCCCGGAGCTGGTCCCTCAGGGCAACGGCGAGCTGGATATCGTGGAGCTCGAAGGCAACAGGTTCATGCTGACCGGTGTCAGGGCACCCGGCGACAACGCCTTCACCATCATTGACTTCACCAATGAAGCGGCTCCCTACGTCATCGCCCAGACCAGTGACCTCACCATCCACCCCAATGACTTCCGCGTAGCCGATGTGGCATTTGACGCAGCCACATCTACAGCTTCGATGCTGGTCACCAACAGCGGTATCTTCAATTTTACGCTGGATGTGGATGAGATCGTCACCGATGAGCTGATCGGATCCTACTACATCCCGCAGGGTGATTTCCCACGCGGATTCCCCTCGCTGGTGGAAGCATTTGACACACTGAACGCCGTTGGAACCAGCGGACCGGTGACGTTATTCATCACCGAGGACCTGGATCATTCGGAAGACGCCTTGCTGCTCCAGAATGCCAATATTGCCGAAGCAAGTCCCCTCACCATCAAACCCGCTCCGGGAACAAGCCCGACCCTCACATTGGGCGCTGCCACAACGGTTGAAGGCGGCACCACCGGCCTGGGTATTGTGAACACCAGTTGGGTGACCATCGACGGTTCCAACACGGCTGGCGGCAGCTCGCGCGACCTGACCATTATGACCGAAGCCGAGGGCGTCAGCTTCATGATGGCCGTGCTGGCCGGATCCAAAAACGTGACGATCCGCAATACGAATCTTCAGCACAACTACGAAGCTACTGTCATTCCGGCAATTCGCGCCAGAAGAGACAATGCCGACACCATGGTTCCCGAAAACCTGCTGATCGCAAACAACCAGATCGGTAGTCCCGAGAAGCCGTTTGGCATTGGTGTGGTGGCCTGGGGTACAGTGGAAAACCCGATCCATGTGGGTCTTTACCACAATGAGATCTATGCGCGCCAGCGTGGTGTCACCACCTTCTGGAACCTGAACAACCGTTACATCGGCAACACCATCGAGCTGCACAATGCCTCGCTGAACCAGGGGTTGCCAGGCGGATTGTACCTGGTGAACCATGTGGGTGGAGAGACGGTTATCGCCAATAACGTGATTACCCGCCTTTCCATCAACCGTTCCGAAGCACCGGGCTACATCGCAGGTATCAACATCAATGCCAACATCGGTGACATGCAGATTTACAACAACCTGCTGGGCGTCACCGAACTTGAGGATCTCGGCGATGTGAAAGGCAACCAGGTCTCAGGTATCGTAGTGTCGAATCCGGTTGGATCATCGAAAATCGATATCTACCACAACACCTTCCGTCTTCTGGACCAGGAAGATGCCGGTATCTCGGCGGCATTTGCCTGGGCATCTGATGGGACGTCGATGACCTATAATTTCATGAACAACATCGTTCACAACGAAATCGACAACGATCAGGCTTATGCGCTGCACTGGCCGATCGGTGCGGGCACCCTCAACTCGAACTTCAACAACCTTGTTGTGGCCGGTGAGGATGCCAACATCGCGTTCTTTGAGGATGAAGATCGTGCGACCATTGCCGACTGGCGTGCAATCAGCGGTAAAGACCTGCGCTCGGTAAGCGTGCCGGTCGAGTTTGTCGCTGACGACGACTGGAGGCTGACCGGTGAGTCGGTAGGCGATGTGCACCTGGCCGGAACACCGATCCCTGCTGTTGCGGTTGACTTCGACGGCAACGCACGCGACGCCGACAACCCCTACATGGGTGCCTTTGAAGGCGACATCCAGCTCATCCCCGAGCCGGACATCCGTCCGTTCGCGCTGCTGGCACCGCCGGATGGCGCATCCGTAGATCTCGGCGAAGTTGACGACGACATCGTCATCAGCTGGGAATTCCCACAGTCGACTGTGGCATGGGCGCATATGAACGGCCAGTTTGCCGACGACCAGTTCGCACACGTCGGTGACGGCGCCAGCGGACAAGGCCGTTACATCGGTACCCGCAACGACGTCGAAGC
>RECX01000279.1 GCA_007693825.1 Balneolaceae bacterium | reverse complement strand
GAGCCCTTCCTCGTGGCCTCGCGCATGTCCATGTCGGCTCCCAACGAGCTTTTCCGGGTGGATGCGGCCGGCGGTGAAATGACGCAGCTCACCCATATCAACCGCGAGATCCTGGCCGATGTCACCATGGGCCGGGTCGAAAAACGCTGGGTGACCACCACCGACGACAAGCAGATGCTGGTCTGGGTAATCTATCCGCCTGATTTCGATCCGGAGGGTAGCTATCCCGCCATTCTATACGCCCAGGGCGGACCCCAGGGGACAGTGAGCCAGTTTTTCTCCTATCGATGGAATTTCCAGGTGATGGCCAGCGCCGGCTACGTTGTGGTGGCGCCCAACAGGCGGGGGCTGCCCTCGTTCGGAGAGGAATGGAACCGCCAGATCAGCGGCGACTGGGGCGGACAGGCCATGCAGGATCTGCTCTCGGCCATTGACCATGTAAAGGAGGAACCGTATGTGGATAAAGACCGGCTTGGTTCCGTGGGTGCCAGCTTTGGCGGCTATTCCGTTTTCTGGCTGGCCGGAAACCACGAGGGACGGTTCAAAACGTTCATTTCCCATGCCGGGGTGTTCCACCTTGAGGCGATGTACGGATCCACCGAGGAGATGTTTTTCGTCACCTTTGACCTTGACGGGGCGTACTGGGACGAACCGCGTCCGCTAAGCTACGACCGCCATTCGCCGCATCTGTACGTGCGCAACTGGGACACGCCCATGCTGCTTATCCACGGTGAGCTGGATTACCGGGTGCCGGTGACCGAGAGCATGCAGGCGTTCACTGTGCTTCAGAGCAAGGGGATCGAAAGCCGAATGCTGCTGTTCCCGCAGGAAAATCACTGGATCCTCTCCCCGCAGAACAGCCTGTTGTGGCACAGCGAATTCTACAACTGGCTGGATGCGTATTTGAAATAAGATTCCGGCCGGGCAGTGACAGTGACACTGACAGTGACACTGACACTGATTTTTGGGACTACCGGATCTTGCCGATGGGCATGATGTAGAGCGGGTATTCTCCGTCATCCAGTTGCAGGACATCGCTCACACCATCGTCGCTGAAAGCACCGATGACTACCGTGCCGATATCGAGCGGCACGCTCTGGAGGTAGACGTTTTGAGACACGTGTCCCGCCTCCATGTACATGTAGCGCATGGCGCGATCACGGTACCGCGGCTCAATGCGGCTGAGCACGCCGGTGATCACCATTACGACCGGAGCATTGGTTATGGCGTCCTGCTGAAGCGCCACCTGGTAGAGGTCATGCCGCAGGTCGCCATCGATTACCGGTTCAAGCGAATGATTTTCGTTGCGATAGCGATAGACACCGTCCGGGACATCTTCGGTGCCGGTAAGCAGGAAATAGATTTCCATGGGGAAGGTGGCGCCGGCAGAAGGGGCGGTGCGAAAGCCCCGGGCCGGGTCGGTAATCCCCTGGGCGGACCAGGCCAGCTGTCCGATTTCCTCCAGTGTGAGCGGGGTGGATGCATATTCGCGGACGGACCGGCGCTGCTCCATTGTTTCCTCGACGGATACATCCCCGCTGCGTTGCGGTTCAGGCAGTTCAATGGTATTCATGGATACAGTTTCCTCCTTCGGGTCGTGCGGAGAACAAGCCAGGATGAAGCATAGACATCCAACAATAATGATACTCATGGTGTGCCTCCATTTTTTTGGTACCTGTTGTAATATGATAACATTCTCTGCACCATTCTTCCAGTCACCGGCACGGGAATATCCGAATGAGCCTTAAGCATTGAATGTTATTTTTTATATCTTTTATATCTGATACGACAATATGTTTGGCAACTGCTTTAAAAGCACATCCCGTGTCCGCTGCCACGATTATTGCAGTCGCATGATTGCCGGACATCGTCACTGTTTTGTTTATTTTCACTCATTAAAAAATCAGCTATGGAGTTATTTGTTCAGGGAAAAGTCGCAGAGGTACTGGAAGAGCAATCAGGAGAAGGAAAAAACGGGCCATGGCGCCGGCGTGATTTCATCCTGGAGATGGACGACCGTTTTTCGCGGAAGGTGTGCATCTCGCAGTGGGGGGATTCGATCGACAGCGATTCCGTATCCGTCGGGGAAACCATCAAGGCGTATATCAACCTTCAAAGCCGCGAATACAACGGCCGCTGGTACACCGACGTCCGCGCCTGGCGCATTGACAAGGAGGGCGGGGAGTCCGGCGGAAGCGGGTACCCGGATGAGCCCGGCATCGGTGATCAGGGCAGCAGCCAATCCGGCGGTCGGCCAGCCTCACAAAACCCGGGTTCAAAAAACAATTCCATGATCGATGGCGATCTGGATGATGTAGACGACGACCTGCCTTTCTGAAGTTGTGCGCCGGCAGTTTTTCGCAATCTTCCGGAATGTCTGGTTACTCACGGGCGTTATTGAAGCAACAACTGCTTAGTTGCGGGTTCAGTTTCGATGCTGTTCACATACTATCCGTTACCCTGTCCGACTGTGGGCGGGTGGATTTCGTTCCTCCCAGCCGGATTCGGGGTGCATGACATAATATTTTGCAGTAAACCGCATCCAAAAGAAATCCCATGACAGAAAAAGAAAAGGAAACGCGCACGAAATGGCACAGTCTTGAGACGGATGCCGTCCTGAAGGAACTTGACAGCAAAAAGAGTGATGGACTCAGCCAGGAGGAAGTGAAGAAACGGCTGGAAACGTACGGGAAAAACAAGCTGCCCGAAAAGAAAGGCAAGCACCCGATTATCCAGTTTCTGTCCCATTTCAACAATGTGCTTATCTACGTGCTGCTGGTCGCCGCCGGTGTCACGGCCCTGATGGAACACTGGATCGACACGTTTGTGATCCTGGCGGTGGTCATCGCCAATGCGGTGGTCGGATACATCCAGGAGGGAAAAGCCGAAAAAGCGCTGGAAGGGATCAGGAAAATGCTCTCGCTGGAGGCGCAGGTCATCCGGGACGGCAAAAAGGAAAAAGTCGACGCCGAGGAAATCGTGCCGGGGGATATCGTGCTGCTCAGGTCAGGGGACAAGATCCCGGCCGATATACGTATCCTGGAAGTCAAGAATTTCCGGGTGGAGGAGTCGCCGCTGACCGGTGAGTCGACCGATGTGAAGAAGACCACCGATCCGGTTGAAGAGGACGCGGTGGTCGGCGACCGGATCAATATGGCCTTTTCCGGGACCATGGTGACCTACGGTACCGCAAGAGGTGTGGTCGTGGAAACCGGTTCGAATACCGAAATCGGGAAGATCACGGAAATGATCTCCGAGGTGGAGGAGTTCACCACGCCGCTGTTGCAGAAAATCGACAAGTTTGCACTCCGGCTCTCGGTGGTAATTCTGGTCTTTGCCTCGTCCTTTTTTGCTTTTGGATACTTTTTCCGCGATTACGAGATCATGGAGCTGTTCATGGCGACCATCGGTGTGATCGTGGCATCCATACCGGAAGGACTGCCGGCTATCATTACCATTACGCTTGCCGTGGGTGTGCAGCGAATGGCCGGACGCAACGCCATCATCCGGCGACTGCCGTCGGTGGAAACACTGGGATCGGTAAGTGTGATCTGCTCGGACAAGACCGGTACGCTCACACGCAATGAAATGACGGTGCGGACGGTGCGCATTGCCGGTGCTCAGTTTGATGTGGATGGGTCGGGCTACATACCGGAAGGCGATATCAAAAAAGACGACAGCAAAGTTGAGGAATTGTCTGAGGAGCCTGTGCTGGAGCGGCTGATCCAGTGTGTGCGTGCCTGCAATGACGCTGCGGTGGAAGAGAAGGAAGGGGAATGGAAACTGAACGGGAGTCCCACCGAGGGTGCGCTGGTGACGCTGGCGCTCAAAGCCGGCCTCAAGGATTTCAAACCTAAACGCATCGATGACATACCGTTCGAATCCGAGCACAAGTATATGGCTACGCTGAACGATGTCGATGACAAACGGTATATATTCCTCAAGGGAGCTCCTGAAAAACTGCTGGAAGTGTGCAAGAAGCAGGCGACTGCCGACGGTGAAGAGGATCTGGACGAGGACTTCTGGAAAGAGCAGATGGAGGAGATTGCCGGCCGCGGACAAAGACTCATGGGAGCGGCCTTCCGGGAGGCGAAGAAAGGGACCGACAGCATTGATCACGATGATGTCGAGGGCGACATGATTTTCCTGGGTGTGATCGGCATCATCGATCCGCCGCGGGAGGAAGTCTTCGATGCCATTGAGGAGTGCAAGGGCGCCGGCATCCGGGTGATCATGATCACCGGCGACCATGCGATTACGGCCGAGGCCATTGCCAAAGACCTTGGCATCGACAACGGCGAGGGCACCATAACCGGGGCCGAGCTGGAGAAGATGGAGGATGAGGAGCTGATCGACGTGGTCATGAAGTACAGCGTTTTTGCCCGCACGAGTCCGGAGCACAAACTGCGCCTGGTCAAGGCCCTGCAGAAGAACAACAAGCTGTGTGCCATGACCGGCGACGGGGTCAATGACGCACCCGCCCTGAAGCGCGCCAACATCGGTGTGGCCATGGGTATCAAGGGAACCGAGGTGAGCAAGGATGCTTCCGAAATGGTGCTGGCGGATGACAACTTTGCAACGATTGTATATGCGGTGGAAGAAGGGCGGACCGTCTACGACAATATCCGCAAGACCATCCTTTTTGTGCTGCCCACCAATGGTGCCGAAGCGCTGGTCCTGGTTGCAGCCATCGTTCTCGGCATAACCATGCCCATCACACCGGTGCAGATCCTCTGGGTGAACATGGTGACGGCGGTGACCCTGGCCCTGGCCCTGGCCTTCGAGCCGATGGAGAAGCGTGTGATGGAGCTCTCCCCGCGTGATCCCGACGAACCGATCCTGGGTGGATATTTCCTCTGGCGGATCCTGATGGTATCCGTGCTGATCGGCGGTTTTACGTTCCTGATAAGCAATATGTTCTATGAGGTTCTTGACATGGACCGGGTGCGGACCATTGCCGTGAACACGATTGTGGCCGGACAGGTATTCTACCTTCTGAACTGCCGCCAGTTTTATCAGAGTGTTTTTGCAGGGAATTTCTTCGGGAACAAATATGTCTTTATCGCCATTGGTGCGCTGATTGTCCTTCAGCTGATTTTCACATACGCCCCCTTTATGAACACGCTGTTTGAGACCATGCCGATTTCACTCAGCGAGTGGATGTATGTGATCGGTGCGGGACTGGTGGTGCTTCTGGTCGTGGAGCTGGAAAAATGGGCTTCCAGGACCTGGTTCGCCAGTGAATGACAGAAGAAAGAATGATGCCACAGCACCGGCTTGCGGCGGAGTGCTGCCGATGCGGTATTCCGCAAGCAAGTGTCAGGGATCGATCAAAGACTGGTAAAGCAGTGTACGAAGTTTGCCGTGGATATCGGATCCGTGCGACGGGATGAGCTGGGTGAAGAAAACGACGACCAGCCGGTCCTGCGGACTCACCCAGTATGTGGAGTGGTAGGCCCCGCCCCATCCGAAGTCGCCCACGGCACCGGGGACACCGCGCACGCCCGGATTGGTGACCACGTCGAAGCCGAGGCCAATGCCCAGGCCCGGACGGAAGGTGACCCCGTGGAGATGGTCGACGGTCATCAGCTCGACGGTGCGGGGACTCAGGATGCGTCGTCCGTCCAACTCACCGCCATTGAGCATCATCTGCAGGAAGCGGGCATAATCGGCCGCTGTGGAGACCAGTCCCGCCCCGCCGGAAAACGTGGTACGCGGACCGGCAAGGTAGTGCCCCTGTCCAACGGATCGGCCGGGATCCGGAGCCCTGACGATGCCGCCATCTTCTGTCGCCGAATAAACCGTGGCCAGCCTTGCGGCCTGCTCTTCCGGGACAAAAAACCACGTTTCATGCATCTCCAGAGGATCAAACAACCGTTCTTGCAGGAACCGGTCAAGCGGCAAACCGCTGATTTCCTCGATGAGCGCTCCCAGGATATCATTGGCATAGCCATAGACAAAACGCTCGCCCGGGTGTGCATCGAACGGCAGGGAAGCCATCCGGCGCACGATTTCACGGATGGGTTCGTCGCGGTCGGCCAGGTACCAGCCCTGGATGCCGGCCTCTTGCCAGGCTTCCGCGGCAAGGCCGTATCCATAGCTGATGCCAGCCGTATGCATGAGCAGGTCACGGATCGTAATGGGACGGCTGGCCGGGACAGCAACCCAGTCGCGGGTCTCCACCCGTTCCGTATCTTGTTCCATATCCTCTTCCATATCCTCTTCCGAAACCTCATCGCCGCCGCTGCCGGGGTTTTCACTGCCGGCCCCATCGGGGGGATGTGCAGCAGGATCCTTTCGCCTGACCGCCACCGTGGTTTGGGAAAATTCAGGCAGGTACTTCCCAAGAGGATCCGAGATAAGCAATTCGCCCTCCTCCTGGAGCATCATGACAGCCACGCTGATAATGGCCTTGGTCTGGGAGGCCATGCGGAACAGAGCGTTATGGGACATGGGGATACCGGACTCAACGTCCAGCTTGCCGAACGCCTCGTTGACCACGGCCTGCCCGTCACGCAGAACCAGGGCGACCC
>RECX01000336.1 GCA_007693825.1 Balneolaceae bacterium | reverse complement strand
GGGTGGGATGGAGCCGCGCAACGATATCCACGGCGTTCATCTCGCTGGAGAGCGACGCGGCCACCGGCGTGCACAGATGCTGTACGTTGGCGTATTTTTTTATGACCGGACGCGGTGCATGCTCGAGCGAATCGGTGATCCGGTACAGTTTTTCCATGATCGAATCCAGCACATATGCGTGCTCTTCCCGGTCCTTGGTGCTTTCCAGCAATTTCTTTTCGTTTATAGCATCCTGCGTGGCGGTGAGTCCGCGCGGCATACTGCCGGCCAGCGCCTCGGTTTTGACGTACTGGGACTGCAGCGAAAGAAGCTTCTCCGGCGTGCTGCCCAGGAAAGTGGCCTCACCGTTGAGCTGGTACATGAAAGAGTAGCAGGATGGGTATTCCTTACGCAGAAAATGGATCAGTTTTGTGCTGGAAACCCTGTTTTCGGTCCGCAGGCGCAGATCCCGGGCGATGACGATCTTGCGGTACCGTTTGTCGTGGATGCCGTCACGCGCCATCTGGACGTTGTTGATCCAGCGCAGCCGTTCATGATCGGCTTCCAGGCAGGTGATGTCTTTTCCGGGTGCGGTATCATTCTGGAGGACACGGCTTCGCTCCAGATTGGTTCTCAGACGCCCGATGAAATCATGGATCCAGTTGCTGAACCAGTCGCGGATATCATCCAGCGTATCATTGGCATTCCACGGGCGGGTGATGTTGATCATGGAAAACTGTCCGTCCCGCACAAGAAACCACTCCGGAAGAAAAAACGAAGCGTTTCCGAGCGGACTCCAGGCACCAGAGAGCGGCTGGTCGAAGAATGAAAAACCACCCACAAGATGTGCGCCGGCCATGCTGTGACTGATCTCGCTGAAGTGGCTGACTTTGGAAAGCAGGGCGTTGGCCCGGGCGGATACTTTCTCAAAGCGGTTGCTTCCCGTATTCTTGATCAATGCCACACGGTTTCCTGCTGCAATGGCCATCTCCTGGTCCGGTCGTTCCCAGAAAAACCTCGTTCCGCTGGAGTCCCCGTTCAGCTCAAGGACGGCAAGCGGGTCAATATTTTCAAAAGGAATGCACAGCGTGAGATAGCCGGATTCCTTTCCCAACCGGCTTTTCTCGATAAAACGCACGAAGCGGTCGGATTCTACCAGGGAATCCATGAAACTGACGGGAGCAGTAGAAATTTTGTCAAAATTATCGGGCATACTGTAACTCTGAAATACAAAAATACAGGACAGAATGTTTATTTGGCATCATTGAATACGTCATGCATGGGATCACTGAATTCGACTTTCCTGGCATCATCGATTTCGCCTTACATGGCGTCGTCAACCTCACCGACTTCATAGGGATTTTGGATACCGTAATCCCTTGGATCAAAGTCAGCCAGTTTGAAGAAATGATTCCAGGCCTCTTCACTGCAACCGTTTTCATCCACCCAGCTGATATGGCTTTGCTTGATCAGGCCCACAATCCGCTTGGCGTACTCCAGCCGTTTCTGTTCGTCCCTGATGCGAGGGACAGCTTCGATCATGAGATCCAGATTAAGTCCGCAATCATAATCCGCAGGTTTTCGTTTTGGGAGAAACATATCCAAGTTCTTAATTGTTAATAATGACGCCGCAATATAGTATCTTTCGCTGTCAGAAACATCAAAGGCACGAACAGGTGATGTCTCCGTTGCCCATGCCGTCCGGAGATAGTGCGGCTCGTCCGGCTTAATGCCCAAATCAAATGTGAAAACGCAGTAACTATGTGGTACAGTTCCATCATTGAGACCGTAGGTAATACACCGCTGGTCAAATTGCAAAACGTACATAAAGGGCAGCCTGGTACGCTGCTTGCAAAAGTAGAGTATTTCAATCCGGGGGACAGCGTAAAGGATCGTATCGCCCTAAAAATGATCGAGGATGCGGAAAAGAGCGGCAAGCTCAAACCGGGTGGAACCATTATCGAAGGGACCTCCGGAAATACCGGCATGGGACTGGCGCTTGTGGCTGCGGTCAAAGGGTATAAATGCATTTTCACGACCACGGACAAGCAGAGCATGGAAAAGGTCAACCTGCTGCGCGCCCTGGGCTGCGAGGTGCAGATCTGTCCGACCAACGTGGAGCCGGACGACCCGCGCAGCTACTATTCGGTGGCAAAACGCCTGAATGAAGAAACCCCCAATTCGTTTTACCCCGACCAGTACAACAACCTGAGCAACAAACAGTCCCATTACGAATCAACCGGCCCTGAAGTATGGGAGCAGACGGAAGGAAAGGTCACCCATTTTGTGGCAGGGATCGGCACCGGCGGGACCATCAGCGGCACGGCGCAGTTCCTTAAAGAAAAGAATCCCGACATTGCCATTATCGGGGTGGATTCGGTCGGTTCCATTTTCAAATCCTACTTCGAGACCGGGATTTTCGACAAGCGCCACATCGCTCCGTACCTGACGGAAGGCATCGGCGAGGATATTATCCCGGCCAATGTGGATTTCGACCTGATCGATGACATCATCCAGTGCCCGGATCGCGAGGCGTTCGTCACGACCCGAAAACTGGCCCGCCGGGAAGGACTGTTCGTCGGCGGATCCTGTGGTGCGGCGGTTTGGGGTGCCCAGCAGTACATCAAAAAAAATCCCCTGAAGCCGGACGACGTGATGGTGATCCTGCTTCCCGACAGCGGCACACGCTATGTCTCCAAGTTTTACAGTGACGAATGGATGCGCACAAACGGGTTCATGGACGAGGAAGACCGCCCGGAACTGGAAGAGGTTATCACGCTTCGCGGTACCGGGAAACGTGATCTGGTCACCGTGGATCAGGAGGAAAGCCTTGAAAAGGCCATTGAAATGATGAAACGCCATAACATATCACAGCTTCCGGTCACGGCAGGCAAAGAAATCACCGGCAGCCTGACCGAGACAAGGATCCTGGAGCTTTTGATGGAATCACCGGATGCCAGAAGCCGAAGGGTCGGCTCCGTGATGGACGAACCCTTCCCGATTGTTGCCAGGGACTTGAAAATTGATCAGATTTCCCGCATGTTGTCGAATGGCCTGGCCGCGGTATTAGTGAAACTGGATGATGCACAATACAGCATTGTGACCCGGAGCGATCTCATTTATGCCCTTGCGGCAACAAACAAAGGCGCCCGGGAATAATCCTCCGTTTCAGGCGTACTGCCTGATATCAGGTAATTCCGGCAATGCCAGTAATTCCGGCAATGCCAGCAATTCCGGCAATGCTGGTAATTCAGGCAATGCCGGCAAGGAATACGCGAAAACAAACATCACCAAAAAGAAAAAGCATTATGGATAAGAGCAAAGAGAAAAAAATGGAAATTGAACTGACAAGGGAGGAAGCTCCGGGTACGTATTCCAATCTGGTGATGATCACGCACTCGCCTTCCGAATTTGTCTTTGACTTCATTGCCATCATGCCCGGGCTGACCAAGGCCAAGGTGATGAAGCGCATGGTACTCACACCGGAGCATGCCAAACGTTTTTCAAAGGCCCTTCAGGATAATATTCGCCGCTATGAGGAGCTGCACGGGGAAATCAAGACACGGGGCAAGCACGATCCGCAACAATCCATCAGCTATCGCGGTCCGCTTCCGGAAGCGTGAGCCGCCTATTTGCGTGCGGTAAACAGCAGGAACAGGGCCACACCGAAGAAGATGATATGGGGTACGACCGCTGCGTGCACGGGATCCATCGCCCCGCTGTAACCAAAGGGCTCGAACAGCTTCATCATAGCCAGGTAAAGGAAACTGATCACCAGTCCCGCCGCAATATGCACACCTCGTCCGCCGCGCCTCCGGACCGATGCGATGGCTACACCTATGATGGTTACTGTGATGATGGCGAACGGATAGCTTAATTTTCCATAAAACTGGACGGTAGGCATGGCAATGCCGCCGGCCCCGCTGCGTTCGATGGAGGCAAGGTAATCGCGGATCTCCGGATAGGTCAGCTGGTACACGTCGGAGGAGGTCCGACCGAAATCACGCGGATACAGGTTGAGGGTGGTATCCCGCCGGTCAAAGGTGATTTTCTCATATCCCTGCTCATTGAACCGGGTAATGGTCCCGTTGATCAGCTCCCATTTCGCTTTATCCGGTTCCCAGGCCATGCGGCCCAGTTCCATGGTCTCAATCAGCTTGTCGTCATCAAAAGTGTAAAAAGTCACACGATAACCGACATTCTGGCGGATATCATAGTAGTTGACCAGCATCAGCCGGTCCGGTGACTCCTGCCGGAAGATCCGGTTTCGGTCGATGCGCTCGGTCCGCTTCATGATGAATTTCTGCTCAAACTCGGCACGGACCGCATTGGAACGCGGTACTACGTACCCGTCCAGGTAACTGATGCATCCGGCCACGAGAATGGCAAAAACAAGATAGGGGGCCAGCAGCCGGTAGAGGCTGACACCCGCCGCCCTGAGCGCCACGATTTCAAGCCGGTTGGCCATCTGACCGGTCAGCCACAGGCAGGAGGCAAACACCGCCACAGGCGAAACCAGCCGGATCATTTCCGGAATGTAATTAAGGTAGTAGTCGGACCAGATCTCGCTGAGCGTGGCGCCCCGATCGGTGAAATCGCCGGAGTTTTCCGAAAAGTCGATGATGATGAAGATGAAGATCAGCAGACCGGTGACGAAACCGGTCAGCACCAGCAATCTCGAAATAACAAATTTGTCCAACGTTTTGAGCATGAATCATCCCTGTGTGGCAGCTCCGCGCTACCTTCTGTAAACTACAATGTATATAAGTGCCAGTCCGGCCACGGCAATGGTTATGTTGCCGAACCACATTCCCATGAACGGAGAGACGAACATGCGGTCCGCCAGTTTCTCACCCTGGATGATACTGATCCAGTAATAGGTGAACAGGATGGTGCTGATGATGGCATGGATACCCATATGTCCCTTCCGGACCAGCAGGCCCAGCGGTGCGCCGATCATGGCAAACAGGATGCAGCCGATCGGGATGGATGCTTTCTTGTGGACTTCCACCATGAACCGGGCTATCCGTTCCTGCCGCCAGCGCAGGTTGTTGAGCAGGTTGTCTGCCGATGCCTGCGTGTTGCGCATTTGCGTTGTGGCCCTGAGTGCCGCTTCGCGCTGGTCCTGCAGCGTTTCGAGCAGGGAAAGAATCTTGTATGGATGGTCACCGGCAGGCGGCAGGTCGTACTCACTCCCTTGCCGTGAAACCGACGCCTCGATGGTCTCGGAATAATCTTCACGCTGCGCAAGATAATCACTGTCCCGGCTCGCCGGTCCGGCAAGCGGCGCGATCTCATCTTCCCTGAGCAGGGTAATGTGGGATTTGTGCAGTGAATGCTTGAATTGTGCAATTTCCCTGTTGATATCGCTTTGCAGGGAATCCACCACGGCAAGCATGGCCTGCGCGCGCATGGACCGGCCGTCCCGTCGGCGGTCTTCCGGATTGGTACGGGAAAAGGTCAGATCCGACAGGTCAAAAGTGATACGGTAGGAATCAAACGATGTCTCCTCGTGGATGATTTTCGCCGTACTGCGTCCACGCTGCAGATAGCGCATGATGGTCCCGTCATAAAGATGCAGGGTGAGGCTCATGTGACGCTCATCGCTTTCCAGGAATCCCTTCTTTGCCTTGATCACCGCCCGGTCCCGCCCCTGTTCCGGGTTCTGGAAAAGCGTCACATCATAGAGAGAGTCCGTTTCGGCCGGCATCTCCCGTACCAGGAAGGTGTACCCGGAAATCCCCTCATAAAAAATGTTCTCCTGCAGGTCGAAGCCGGGCTTTTTCATGCGGATATCCAGAAAAAGGGCCCGGGCCTTGTAGTTGGCCTCAGGCAGCACTTCATTCGAAAACCATCCCAGAAAGACAGAAAAAAGCAACGCCATCACCAGGGATGGACGCAGAATGCGGAACGGATGCACCCCGGCGGCACGAACGGCCGTGTATTCGTTCTGTTCGGAAAACTTCCCGTAGGCCATCAGCGAGGCAGCCAGAATGGTCATGGGTATTGCCAAAACCACCATGTAGGCCAGATTGACCATGATAAGCTCCAGGATCACCATCAGCGGAATGCCCTTGCCGATCAGATGGTCCATGAACTGAATCAGGAACTGCATGAGCAGCAAAAACATAATGGTGAAGAAACAGAACACGAACGGCCCGACATGCCTCTTCAGCAGGTCGCGCTCAATGCTGCCCGGAGCCAGTTTGTTGAGATATTCAAACACAATCAGTGAATAAAAAACCCGCAGGTTCGTTACGGTTTTGATACGGCTTCTCTGAATAACGAAAAAATATGACAATTCTGTCGATTCTTGCCAAGAAATTCGCATTCAGGCATTGATTCATTGTCCCGGGGGCTATAATTTGCAATTCTTTATCCCATTAACCCATTCCTAACAACCAGCCGGCCTATTGTCCATCAGTTACCGTTCGTTTGAACATACCACATATTTTCTGTAACCGGGTTATAAAGAGTATTATCCTTTGCATTTAGTAACGGTTCGAACTGAGTTGACAGGCCTCGTGCTTCTGCTGGCTGTGCTGTGCATGCCCCTGCCGGTCTCTGCC
>RECX01000153.1 GCA_007693825.1 Balneolaceae bacterium | reverse complement strand
TCAGCCTGCACTATTTCCACATGCCGGATGATTATCTCAGCCTGCACTATTTCCACATGCCGTATCGTTTTAATATGTATCCTGTGAATTGACTTTTATGGCGCTTGAATGTAATTTATCAGGAACCTTTCAAAAAAAGATATTGCCTATTGTTACAACGGTTACGGATTCCGGGTTGACCGGCTACCCCATCCACAAGAAACTGATTATCCAGTACCTTGCGGAACGCGCCGGCAAAGAGCAGTAGAGCTCATGCAACCCTAACAAATAACCAGTTTTTCACGGTGCTTCCCGGCACCAATCCTGAATGGCAATACCAAGATCTTTCATAGCATCATTAGGCATCCTGTTTGCATTGCTTGTGCTTGTGGGTGGCGGCACTGCGTCCGTTTCCCATGCCCAGCAGCTGAAGGTGATCAGCCAGACGGACGGGTTTACCGACTATGAACTGGTCAATGAGCGGCTGAAGATCATCTCCCCGGAGTACCTGATGGTCCCCTGGGCCAATGGGCAGGCCCGTTACCGCGTCATGGAACAGGAGATCGTCCCGGTCCGGGCCGATTCCACCCAGATGCACTACGTCAACCATCCCGGGCAGTACCTTATTGCAGGCCGCGACACCCCGGTGATCCAGACCGGGGAACCCGGGTACACGCGCGGACAGATGGTAGTGCCGCTGACCATCCACATCGCACGCCAGAACGAGCCGCAGGGCACCACCTTTCAGGTCATCCGCCGTATGCGCATCCGGGTCTTTGAGGATGCGGATGCCGCCGTGACGCCGCGCTTCGACCAGCAGACGCCTTCCACTCAGACCGGCTCCGCCTTCGACGGCACCCGGTCCGGCCTCACAACCGCTGCCTCGCTGACGGCCGACAGCCCGCTGGCCATCGGACAGTGGTACCGGATCCCCATTGCCGGAGACCACATCTATTTCCTTGATGCCGACTATCTGGAAGATCTGGGCATCAATCCCTCTCAAGTCGATCCCCGCAACATCCAGATATGGACCACCCCGGGCTACGAACTGCCCCACCGCAACAGCGATCCGCGTCCACAACTGGCGCAGATCCCCATCATCGTGGAAGGCGAATCCGACGGCAGTTTCGGCTCAGGTGACCGAGTCATTTTCTTTGCCAATGGCCCCAACCGGGCCTTCTACAACAGCATGTTCAATCGGTTCGAACACCGGCTGCATCCTTTCAGCAACACCAACTATGTTTTCCTGACGGTCGGACAGCAGCCCGGGTTGCGCCTGCAGACCCAGGCTCCGTCGGGTTCGGCGACACGCGAGGTGACCGAGTTCCGTGATTTCCGCTGGCTGGAACAGGACCGGGAAAAATCCGAATCGCGCATCAAGTCCGGCACCCAGTGGTTCGGCCAGGGTTTTGATCCGGTCAGTTCCCCGTCCCAAACCATTTTTACCGATACGCTGGCCGGTTTCCGGCAGGGATCGGATATCGAGATATGGGTCTCAATGGCCGCCCGGTCAACCTCCCCTTCCCGGTTCAGCTTCACGGTCAATGGCAGTACGGCGCTGCCGGACCTTAGCCTCCCCGCGATCAACTCCATTACAAGGGCAACCGGTCTGTCAGCGCAGGTACGCGAGCTGCGTCAGACGTTAAGCGGCTTTTCGCTGAACAACGACGTGATCACCATGGGAGCCAATTTCCAGAACCCGATGAGCGCCTCGCGCGGCTGGGTGAACTGGATCCGCATCCGCGCCGACCGCGCCCTGCAGGCCACCGGCAACCGCCTGCTGTTCCATCCGCCCGATGACGGCGACGGCAGCCTGGTACGCTACCGGCTCACTGGGTTCACCAGTCAGCCCGTCGTCCTTGATGTAACCGATCCCGTGCAGCCGGTCCGGCTGCAGGTTTCACAAGCCGGCAATACCTACACGGTCACCCATTCCTCGGCCCGCGAGCGCCGCTTCCTGGCCCAGAGCTCCTTCCGCCGCCCGGCGCCGGGAGAGTCCGTTGCCAACCAGAATATCCGCAACCCCTCCGGCTACCCCGATTATCTGATCATCACGGCGGAGGAGTTCCTGGATGAAGCGCAGCGCCTGGCCGAATACCGCCGCGACCGCGACGGCCTCACCCCGGTAGTGGTCACCCAAAGCCAAATCTTCTACGAGTTCAACGGCGGCGTGCCTGATTTTGTCGCCCTGCGCGATTATGTAAAACACCTCTACGACCGGGCCACGGCCGCCGGGCAGCGCCGGCCGGAGTACCTGCTGATGTTTGGCGCGACGACCTACGATTACAAAGGCGTAATCGCCAATCCTGTCATGCGCAACTACGTGTTCACCTACCAGAGCGAGGAGTCCATCGACCGGGTCGACAGTTACGGCAGCGACGACTTCTTCACCTTCATGGGCGACAACGAAGGACTGTGGCCGCGCAGCCAGACACCCAACAACCCCATAAACCTGATGGATATCGGCGTGGGCCGCCTTCCGATTCAGACTCCCGAAGAAGCCCGGCTTCTGGTGGATAAGATCAAGGCCTATGAAGATCCGCGCAACCACGGCGACTGGCGCAGCCTGTTCACCTTCATCGCCGACGACCATGCCGCCGGAAGGAATAACGACCGCGATCTGCATATTCTCAATGCCGACGGCACGGCCGATGTCATCGACCAGGACGCCACGGGCGTTCGCCTGGAAAAAATCTACCAGATCTCCTACCCGGTGGAAAACACCAGCGCCGGTCCGCGCGTCCCCCAGGCCACCCGGGCCATGGTCGACCGGATCAACGAAGGCACGGTGGTCTTCAACTTCTCGGGCCACGGCGCCGAACAGTTCCTGACCGACCAGCGCCTGTTCACCGCCGACGATATCGGACGCCTGACCAACCGCGACCGGCCTTCCATCATGGTCACCGCCACCTGCTCCTTCGGCCGCTTCGACGACACCGAGGACAATTCCGGCGCCGAAAAAATGCTCCTCCACCCGGATGGCGGCCTTATTGCCGCCCTGACCACTACACGCGTGGTCTATACCTCCCCCAATCCGGGCATTCTGAACTTCGGACTCAATATTGCCCTTACCCGCGAAATGACTCGACGCGGACTGGACGGCAAGCCCCAGCGCCTCGGCGATATCTTCCGCCGCACCAAGATCACCCCGGTCGGCAGGGAATTCAACTCCCGCAAGTTCATCCTGCTGGGTGACCCCGCCATGCGCATCGGCCTGCCCACTTCCGGCATGGAGATTACCCACATCAACGGCGAGGAGATACGTCCCGACACCCTGTTCGACCTGCGCGCCCTGGACCGCGTCACCCTCAGCGGCCATGTCAGCCAGCCCGACGGAACTGTCAATACCTCCTTCGACGGCGAGGCCAATGTGCGCGTGTTCGACGCCAAACGGCTGGTGCGCTACCCCGATTTTGACTGGCTGCAGAGCCCCGGGTGCTACCTCCAGGACTGCGGCTACTTCGTGCAGACCGACGCCTTGTTCAACGGCCGCGTCTCGGTCAGCGGCGGACAGTTCCAGAGTGAGTTCATCATCCCGAAGGACGTCTCCTATTCCATGAGTCCGGGCCGCGTACAGACCTACGCCCGCGAACGGGACATGGACGCCGTGGGCTCCAGCTCCGCATTCCGCATCCGCGGACGAAACCCCGATGCGGTCGACGACGGCAGCGGACCCGAAATCGAAATCTACATGAACGACGAGCTGTTCGTCGACGGCGGGGTGGTCGACGACTCCCCGCAACTGATTGTCCTGCTGCGTGATAATGCCGGCATCAATACCACCGGCGCCGGAGTGGGCCATGAAATCGTGGCCGTCCTGGAGCGCGACGAGGATCTTTCATCCCGCAGGATCATCAATCTGAATGAGTTTTACCAGAGCGACCTTGACGACTTCACCAGCGGCCGCATCGAATATCCGCTCAATGAACTCCAGGAAGGCCATTACCGCCTCCGCATCCGTGCATGGGATGTATTCAACAACCTGGGTGAGTCCGAAGTCACCTTCCAGGTGCTCGACAGCCAGGACCTGCAGATCCGCAACGTGTTCAACTACCCCAACCCCATGCACAACTTCACCAGTTTTGTTTTTGAACACAACCAGCCCCGAGTCCCGATGGATATTAATATCCGGATTTTTACGTTATCCGGTAAGCCGGTGACGACCATCCGCCGGGAACAGTACATTCCGGGCGGCAATATGGTCCGTATCGACTGGCACGGACGTGACGATGACCAGCACCGGCTGGCTTCGGGAACCTACCTGTACCACGTGCAGGTGCGCATAGAAACCGATCAGGGAAGACAGATCCGGGACAACATTGAACGACTTGTCATTTTACGCTAATTTTTCCATTATCCACATGCACTCGAAACCAGAAGCTATCGTACCCATGCCAACAAACAAAAGAACCTTTACCGCCTTAGCCATAGCCGCGTTGCTTTTTGTCAGCAGCGGTGTCTCCATGGCACAGGTTGCCTCAACGGCCGTTCCTTTCCTGCAGATCGAACCCGATTCCCGGACCGCCGGAATGGGCAACTCCGGTGTCGCCCTTGCCGATAACGCAACGGCCATATTCTGGAATCCGGCCGGACTGGCTTTTCAGGAAGGACATGAAATCAATTTCACCCATGCCGACTGGCTGCCGAACTTTGGCGTCGACATGTTCTACGACTACCTGGCCGGACGCTACTACGTCGAGGGCATCGGGGCCATCGGAGGGCACATCACGTTCCTGAACCTGGGCGAACAGGAATTGCGGGATGAGGCAAACAACCTGCTGGGAACCTTCTCCAGCTACGAGTTCGCCGCCGGCTTATCCTACGGGTTCAAAATCAACAATAATTTTGCACTTGGTACGGGCATCCGCTTCATCTTCAGCAACCTGGTTCCTCCCGGTACCGAGGTCAGCGGACAGGTAGCGCGCAATGGTACAAGTGTCGGTGTGGACATCGCCGGTCTGTATCGCACCAATCCTTTTTCGGTTGCCGGACGCCAGGCGCAACTGCGGGCAGGTTTCAATCTCTCCAATCTCGGTCCATCCATCCAGTACACCGATGAAGCGCAAAAGGATGCACTCCCAACGCTGCTGCGTGTCGGCTGGGCCTACAAAATGGATCTGGACCGTGATGGCTTCAATACCATCACCATCAGCAATGACATCTCCAAGATCATGGCGCGGATGGAAGATGACGGAACCGGCATGAGCTCCCTGCGGGCCCTCACCGGCTCATGGGACACACTGGCCCGCAACGACGGCACCGGAATCGTGGAAGTGCCCCTTGTGGAACAGCTCATGTTCGGTGCGGGTGTCGAATACTGGTATGACAAACTGTTTGCCCTCAGAGCCGGTTACTTTTACGAGTCCCCCAACAACGGTGGCCGTGAGTTCATTACCCTGGGTGCCGGACTGCGATACAATATTTTCGGTGTCGACTTCAGCTATATCTACACGCTTGAAGAAGACCACCCGCTCGCAAATACCCTCCGCTTCTCGGCACTGCTGAACTTCTGATCATCCCCCACTCACTGCAACACCGTTATCCGAACCGAATGCATCATTTTTTGCAGAGAAGCAGGAGCCTGATTGCCGCAATCGGGTTCCTGCTTCTTACTATTACGGCCGGAGCATCCCCGCCGGCTGATTCGCCGCTTCCATCCCCTTATTTCTCCGCCAGTGAAGCAACCGCGAATGCAAGAGCACTCGGAACAATCCGTATACTGGCCGTAATGGTCGAATTTCAGGAAGAGGACAACCGGTTCACCACCGGAAACGGCACGTTCGACCTGCCTTTTTTACACCGCGACGACATCATCATCGATCCGCTGCCCCATGACCGCGGCTACTTCGAAGCCCACCTCGAATTTGCAAAGAACTACTTCCAGACCGTTTCAGGCGGTAAACTGAACATCGAATACCACATCCTCCCGGAAATCATCCGGCTGGATGAACCCATGAGCGCTTACGCGCCACTCGGGGAAACAGGCGAAGAAAATTTCAAACTCGCCAACCTTGCGCGTGATGCCTGGCAGAAAGCGGGACAGACCGCGCCGCCTGACCTGGACGGATACGAAGACGGGCGCACCATGTTCATCGTCTTCCATGCCGGCTCGGGACGCAACATCGAACTGATGGGAACCAGCCTGACCAAGACACCGCAGGACATCCCGTCTGTCTACCTGGGCACCCGTTCTCTGCAGCGCCTGCTCAACGACCCCGGTTTCCAGGGCTTTGATATCGGCGACCCCGATATCCGCGTCACCAATACCGCCCTGCTGCCACAGACACAATCACGTCCGGGCGAAGACATCACCGGACAGGAATACGTGCTTGAACTCTCGATCAACGGCATCCTGGTGGCCAATATCGGCAGTTTCCTGGGCCTGCCCGACCTGTTCAACACCGAAACCGGAGCCTCCGCCATCGGCCGCTTCGGGCTCATGGACGGTGCCTCCATCTTCTCCTACCTCGGCCTGTTTCCACCCGAACCCTCCGCATGGGAAAAAATGCATCTTGGATGGCTGGAACCGTTTGATGTCAACCTCGACAGCAGCGAACCCGTCCGGCTCCCCGCCGTCTCCCTGCGCCAACCCAACTCCCTGGCCCGCCACGCCATCAGCCGGGACGAATATTTCCTGGTCGAAAACCGGCACCGCAACCCCTCAGGACAGCCGCTTGAAGTCACCATCCGTCGACCTGACGGACAATATGTGACACGCACCATTGCCCCCGACGACTACCGTTTCGATCCCTTCAACTCCGCCGCCTACGATGAGATCCTGGATCCGGGCGTGGTCGTCAATGTCAGCAGCTTCGACTGGAGCCTGCCCGGCGGACCCGATGCCGGCCGCGACGGCGTCCGCGGCACCGATGACGACCGCATCCTCGACGGAGGCATGCTCATCTGGCACATCGACGAGGCGGTGATCCGCAACGCCATCAACGACAACCGGGTCAACGCAAACAGCAACCGCAGAGGCGTGCAACTGGTGGAAGCCGACGGCGCCCGTGATATCGGAAGGCAGCCGGGGTTCGGGCAGAACCGCTTCACCAACGGCCACGCCTTCGACTTCTGGTGGTCCGGCAACGACTTCACCGTCATCACCGCCCAGGGCGACAGCATCGTGGTCTACGAGAACCGGTTCGGCCCGGACACCCGTCCGTCCAACCACAGCAACACCGGAAGCCCCTCCTACTTCGAATTCTTCGATTTCTCGGACAACATCCCCGAGGCCTACTTCCATGCCCGCTCACTAGCCGGCGCCTACACGCAAACGGTCACTCCGCCCTTTCCGACGCTGCCCGTACCATCGTCATTTCCGGCAGAATCCGGACTGTTCCCGGCAAGCCCGGCGATCGCCACGGACAACCAGAACGGCTCCGCTCATCTCCTGATCCCCGTACCGGATGGATTTTTCAGCACACCGGTGTCCGCACCTGAGACCGCACCGGTGTCCGCACCTGAGACCGCACCGGTGTCCGCACCTGAGATCGCACCAGTGTCCGCACCTGAGACCGCACCGGGGAACTCACCTGATAACGGATCCGGCATGGACCAACCGCAGCGCAATTACGTATTCCTGCCCCATCCTGAACCAACCTCCCCGCTAGTGCTGGACAACCGGCTCACCTCCGGACAGTTCCGAACCCGGGATGCTGCGGATGCCCCGAATGATGCCGGTCAGCAAACCGTGCGCACCTGGTCGCTTCAGAATGGCGTCTGGTCATTGCTGTGGGAACTTGAGGATATCCCGGCCGGACCCGGTCTCATCAGTCTCGGACAGGGCAGCCAGGGTGAGGGGGACATGCTGCTCGCCGACATGACCAGAATCCGGATGGACACCGACGGCACGCTCCTTCCGGAACAGGACGAAGCCCGGCAGCAAAGCGGCCAGGTCGACGGCATCACCGCATCCATCCACAACGACCGGTTCGCCCTCTCCGACGGCTCCTTCTCATTCAATCTGGATCGGGAGGATATGGATTCCCGCCGCAAATACACCGGAAACCTGCGCTTCAGCGGTGACTCCGGACCTTCGTTTTTCATCCTGACAGACCATCGCCTGCAAATCGTGGACCGTTCCGGCCGCGATGAATGGCAGGTCACCTCCCTGATCCGTTCCGAATCACTCTCCTGGCCGGCTTTCGGCGACTTCACCGGAGACCAGGCACTGGATATCTTCGTGACCGATTTTGAAGCCAACCAGGTGTACGGGTTCAACCGTGACGGCGGCATGCTTGATTTCTTTCCGATGCGCGCTCCCCGGCACGGCCGGTTTGCCGGATCCCCGCTGCTGGCGGACATCACGGGCGACGGTCAGCAGGAAATCCTTGTGGCCGTGAGCGACACACTCACCGTGACGATACATGCCTTTGACCGGCAACACCAGCCGGTGGAAGGCTTCCCCCTGCTCGTGGGCAGCCTGATCATCAGCCCGAACCATAATGCCGGCAGCTCTCATGCATCCACAAACAGACTTGAAGCCGTGTCCAATGCCGGTCAACCTGTCATGCTGCCGCTGCTTATTGCCGATGGACAGCTCCTTGCCGTCTCTCCTGCCGGCGAGGTGCGCGCATGGTTTCTTACCGAACTGGGCGAGATTGCCTGGGGATCCGTCTATGGAAACCAGCCCGGCAACAAGGTCGGCCGCAATATGGAGCGCGAGCGGCTGCAACGACCGGAATTCGGGCTGCTCAACAAGCAGGAAACCTACAACTGGCCCAACCCTGCGGAGGATCACACCTGGATCCGGTTTGAGACATCCGGACCTGCCCGCATTGACATCACGGTCATCAACCCCTCCGGCGCAACCATATTCGAAACCCAATCCGAGTCGCAGGGCCGCTTCCCCGAGGAAATACGGATGGACACATCCTCCTGGGGCAACGGAATCTACTTTGCGCGGGTCCGGGCCCGGAATGGCGCAGAATCCGAAACAAAACTGATCAAAATCGTTGTCACACATTGAACCAATCTGTAAACATACCGCCATTTTGTGAGCTGACGCAGCACAAAACATCGCTTCGCAATCTGTTTTTGCTGTCCATCATTCTGGCATCTTACCTGCTCACTGCGCCCATGCATGTCGGCGGCGATGCCATGGCGCAGCGCAATCCCGTATTTTACAGCTATCCGCATAATCACCTGGAGTGGTACACCATCGAAAGCGACCATTTCCTGGTCCATTTCCAGGAAGGCAGCAGCCGTCCGGCCCAGGTCGCCTCACGCATCGCGGAAGAGGTTTACGGTCCCATCACCGAGCTGTACGGCCTCGAGCCCGACCACAAAGTCAGCATCCTGATCATCGACCGGCTCGACTACTCCAACGGCGCCGCCTTCTTCTACGACAACAAGATCGAGATCTGGCTCCCTGCGCTGGACACCCCCCTGCGCGGCACCCACAACTGGCTGCGCAATGTCATCACGCACGAATTCACCCATATCGTGCAGCTGCAGGCCTCCATGAAAAAAAGCCGGCGGAACCCGGCATCCTACATCCAGTGGCTCTCCTACGAAGACGTGCGCCGCCCCGACGTGCTCTACGGCTTCCCCAACGGCATCATCACCTATCCGCTGGCCGGCATCAGCATGCCCGCCTGGCTGGCCGAAGGCACCGCCCAGTACATGCGCGACGAGATCTACTACGACGACTGGGACAGCCACCGCGACATGCTCCTGCGCACCCGCATCCTCGACGGCAACTGGCTCAGCCTCGAAAAAATGGGCACCTTCAGCTCCAAAACATCCCTGGAACGCGAACTGGTCTACAACCAGGGCTTCGCCTTCACGCGCTACCTGGCCGACCGCTTCGGCGAACAGGCCATCGCCGACATCACCCGCGAATTCAGCCAGCGCGGAGTACACGACGTTCGCAAAGCCATCCGCAAGGCCACCGGCATCGACGGACGCGAAGTCTTCGACGACTGGATCGCCGAACTCACCGAACAGTACACCCGATTCGCAGAGGAAAAGGAGCGCAACCCGTCCAACCGCACCTGGGTCGAGCCACTCGGCTTCTTCAACTTCCACCCGACCTGGCACCCCGACGGAACCGGCATTTCCTACCTCTCCAACAAATCGATGGACGGGGCCATGGTATCGCTCTACACGGTCGAACCCGGAAAGTTTGTGGATGCGGATTCGCTTGTGGATGCAGATTCGCTCGTGGATACGGATGGTGCCTCCGGCGCCGCATCTCTCCATGCACCGCTTGACATGGGAAGCTGGCACGCCATGGCCGGCAGCCCTGACCATGCCACGAGCAGCCGAACCACACACTCACGGAGCAACCGCGCGGGACATTCCCCGGGCGGACATGCGGCACACTCCCTGAACAGCAGCGCGGGACACCCCGGGCACCCGCACGAATGCCACCTCGATTCCGCACCGCTGCGCCGACTGGAAACCGCCTTCAGCTTTTCCCCGGACGGCTCACGCATTGCCTACAGCCGCAACCGCATCAACAGATACGGCGAAAACTACCGGGATCTTTACATTTTCGACCCGGAATCCGGCGACAGCAAACGACTCACCCATAGCGAACGCCTCCAGGACCCCGCCTGGCATCCCGGCGGCAACTATCTGGCGGCCGGCAAGATTGAGGACGGGTCCATCAACCTCTTCCTTTATGACGTGGAGCGCGACTCGCTCATACGCGTCACCGAATTCCGGCATGGCGAGCAGCTCTACCGCCCGGTCTGGCATCCCGACGGCACCACACTTTACACAGCTTACGCCGACACGTCCCACCGCGGCATCTACCGGATCACACTGGCCCACGGGCTCACCGACGCCGGAGCAGACGGCAGCGGCAACGGGCAACCCTCAACCGGATCCGAAACACAACAATACACGATGACCCCCGTCCTGGTGGACCCGGCCGTCGACTATCGCGATCCGGCCGTGAGCAGTGACGGACAGTGGCTCTACTTCAGCGCCGACCACGGCGGCGTGTTCAACCTGTACCGCAAGTCCCTTGCCGACGGTTCCATCCGGCAGCTCACCAATCTGGTCGGCGGCGCCTTCATGCCCCACCCCCATCCCGATCCCGAAACAGAGAAACTGCTCTACTCCGAATACACCTCCGACGGCTACAAAATTGCGCTTCTGGACCTTGCCGGTGGAAATTTCACTGAGTTCGAAATGGCCACGGCACATCCGGCACAAGAAGCAGCAGCCGGCCGGCAGTCAAGCTGGACAACATCCGGCGTGCAAACGGTGCGTGGCGAAGAAGGCAGGACAGCAGGTGAGATCAGGGCCGCTGACGGAAGCGGGGCCGCATCCACCCGAAACATGTACCGTCTCAACCAATTCGACGACTCGGACATTGACCCGTTCCCGGACCATGTGACCGCCGTGGCGGATACCGGCATCTACCGTTTCCAGCTGCCCACGCGCGGGTCGTCGCCGGACCGGCAATTCTACAGCTACGAAGATCAGTTCACGTCGTTCCAGTTCTACCCGGTGATCCGGTTCGACAATTACTCGCGCTTGCGGGGAAGTAATACCACGCTGCTGCGTGACGGCCGGATCGGCGACTTCGGCGCCAACCTGTGGCGCGATTCCAAGGTCGGCCTCTATTTTGCCTCACGCGAGATGCGCGAACGCCTGAGCATCTTCGGTGGCGCGCTGTTCGGACCCGGTTCGCGCTCCAGTGACGGCATCAGCAACTTTTTCCGTCCCGGACGGCTGGTCAACCTGGATCGTGATCTCTTTTTCGAGGTTGAATACGCCGGCCTGCCCTTCATCGAAAGGTACTGGTCACCGACTGTCTCCGTGGCGTTCTTCAACATCCGGCGCAATGTGCAGGACGGGCTGCAGGTTGAGGAGTTTCCCTGCACGGCCTGCCTGCCCGACACCACATCGGTCGACATCGCCTACAACATGTGGCAGGTGGAAGTGAACCTCATAAGCAAGGTCAACCGCTGGAGCCTGGTTGAGCTGGGTTACTACTACAGCCCCTACCGCGTCTCCACTGAATCATTCTTCTCGCGTGAATTCCAGCTGGAAGTACCCGGCTCAACATCGCGGTATTACGTCGGTTCCACCTGGACCACCGCTTGGATTTTCGACCTCTCCCTGCCCGACCGCCACGGCGATATCGCCCCGATGGGATGGCGGGGCGTGCTGCGCTACAGTTACGAACCCAGCGAACTGCTTGACTCTTACGACATACGCGACGGCACACTCGTGCCCGTTTACAATACGTACGACAACCATTCCGTGGAAGCTGACCTGCGGGTTGGGTTCAAGCTGCGGAACCAGCGTTTCAACGTCCGATCCCGCTTTTTCACCTATTTTGACGGTCCGGATGAGTTCTTCTACCTGGACTACATCGGAGGGATGATCGGCATGCGCAGCTATCCGTTCTTTGCGCTCGGCGGCACCACGACCGCCTACTCGACACTGTCATGGTTCATCCCGCTTAAAACCGATATCTACCGGCAGACCGGCCGTCTGACCATGGATAAAGTGTTCCTGCGGCTGTTTGCCGAGGCCGGCAACGGCTGGGGCGGACCGCTCGACATCGGCAAATCCATCAAAACAGGCGTCGGTACCGAACTCCGGATCAAAATGAACTCCTACTACTTCTTCCCGACAAGCTTCTTCGTCAGCGGCGCTTACGGTTTCAACGCATACGATTTGCAACTGCCTGATGCGTTTATTACGGAAACAGCCACCGGAAGGGTCACCTACGGCAACCAGATTTTGATTAATTTCGGCATCCTTTTTGATTTTGAGTTCTGACGGGAAACCCGTCGATGATCCACACAACCACATTACCATTAATGGTTTTTACCATCATGCCCAGGGTTTTTAACTTTACAAAAAGCGGATTTTCAGCGCACATTCGCTCCTTGCGGACCATCATTCCCCTCCTCATTGCTTTTTCTGTCATCCCGGTCATGCCGGATGCGGTCCAGGCAAAATCCACCGCAGACGCCACGGGAACGGTCACAGCCAAGGCCATTGAAAACACATCGGAACCGGCGGCGGGACCGGTGGCTGAAACAGTCGCGGAAATGCTGACGGAAACGCCCCCGGCCCCACCATCGCTGCGGCTTTCCCCCGCACTTCCGGGACCACGCCACGTCTCCTATTCGGAACTGAACGGCGGCGACAGCTGGAACAGCGGGTTCATGCATACCCTTGCCACCAACCCCGGTTATGCCTTCCTGGCATCAGCGGTCGTGCCGGGCCTCGGACAGGCAGCCAACCGGCAATGGTGGAAAACAGCTCTCTTCGTCGCCGTGGAAGCAGCCGCCATCGGGGTCTACATCCACCGGGAAAACCGCGGGCGCGACGGCGAACGCTATTATGAAAGGTTCGGGAACAAAAACTGGAGCGTTGTGGCATATGCGCAATACCTGGTGACGAATCACGGTGACGAGCACGGCAAGTCATTCCAACAGCTGCTTACCGATGATGGAAAAAGCCAATATGTGGACGGTGCCGGACCTTTCGGGGGGATCAACCCGGCCTTTGATATCGCTATCGACTGGGCGCTCATCGACATAACCCAACTTCGCATTGCCGAGCGCAACAGTTTTTACGCAACCGGATTTGCCTTCTCTCACGATCTGCCCGATTACGGCTCGCAGCAATACTACGAACTGATGAGCAAATACTTCCAGTTTGGACCCGGTTGGCAGGAATGGTTTGTCAACGAGCCCGGCCGGTTCAACATAGACACCGGAACCATGCCCGAGCAGTTCTGGTACCATGCCCAGATCGGCTTCGATTTCAATGATGACCTGAGCGTCGCCCGCAACATGCTTACCCTGCTCGTAACCAACCACTTCATTGCCGCATTTGACGCCTTCTTCACCCAGAAACTGCGGGCCGCTCGCATGCAGCCAACCGCATCCATGGAATACGGACTCCGTCCAACAATTGGAATGCAGTTACGTTTTTAAGAAAAAGCGAGTAACTTCTCTGCCATGAAATGAACATGACAGCCTCCGGCTGACACACAGGAGGATGATTAAATTCTGTCATGTGAATTCAGTCTGACGATATGAATCAATTTTTTTTAAACAGATGAAAAATGTATTTCACTTTATCTACGACTTTTTCACCGATCGCAAGCTCTACTACCTGCTTGCAGGGCTGATCCTTTTCGGTGGGATATCGCTCATTGCCCTTGACCGCGCCATCATGCCGGCATACACCAAACACGGCCACGGGATTACTGTGCCGGATATCACACGCATGCCCCTTGATGAGGCAGCCACCGTTCTCAAGACACGCGGCCTGCGCTACGAACTGGCCGCAAAAAGATCCAACGAAGCCTTCCCCCCGGATTTTGTCATTGATCAGACACCCAACGCGGGCATGCTCGTCAAACCGAACCGGAAAATCTACATCACCATCAACACCACCTCCACACCGTCCGTGGTCGTGCCCGAAGTGCAGGATCTTTCCCTGCGCAACGCCACCATCCAACTTCAGAATTCAGGGTTGCAGGTGGGCAACGTCACCTATGAATCGTCCCGATTCCGCAACAGCGTGCTGCGTCAGTCGGTCCCGTCCGGCCGGCGCGTTACCCAGAACACGACCGTCGACCTCATTGTTGGCGATGGACTTGGCAACGTAATGGTCCGGATACCGGATGTCACCAACATGCACCTGACCGAAGCCCAGAATGAGCTGCGTGCGGCCGGACTGCGCGTGGGCAGCATCCAGTTTCAGGCAACGGATCGCGTTGCACCCAATACGGTGCTCCGGTACGAACCTTATGACCAACCCAATGTGTACGAGGGTACCGCCGTCGACCTCATTGTCTCGGTAAGCCGAAGTGAGGAAGAGGAGGAAGAAACCGGCCCGATCATTATCGACGAGTCAGAGCAAAACGATCAGAACCGGACGGATACCGATTTTGATACCAACCCGGAGTAGGCACAGATCCCGGAATAGCCACAGATCCATATGAGGAAGAATTATCCGGTTTCAAGCCCCGGTTCCAACCAACCACCAAATCCAGCTTCATGAACGAACTGTACAAAAGTCCCCTTCCGATCATCGCCCCGTCCATTCTTGCAGCCGACTTCCGCCACCTGGAGCAGGACATCCGGCAGGCAGTGGCTGGTGGTGCGCCGTGGATCCACTGTGATATCATGGATGGACATTTTGTGCCGAATATCAGCTTCGGTCCGGCCATGGTGGAAACCGTTCGCAGTATTACCGATGTTTTTCTGGACGTGCACCTCATGATCAGCGATCCCGACCGCTATGTTGCCGATTTTGCCAAAGCCGGCGCCAACCTCATTACAGTGCATATCGAAACCTGTGACCACATTCACCGGACACTTCAGCAGATCCGGGAACACGGATGCCTGACCGGTGTTGCCGTGAATCCGGGAACCGCCCTTTCCTCGCTGAGAGCCGTGCTGCATGAGGTCGATATGGTGCTGCTTATGACGGTGAACCCCGGCTTCGGCGGACAATCATTCATCGAATACAGTTACGAGCGGCTCCGCGCCCTGCGAATGGTGCGTGAGGAGATCCAGGGCAGCTTCTATATCCAGGTGGATGGCGGCGTAGGCCGGAGCAACGCTCAGAATATCGCCGATGCCGGAGCCGATGTGCTTGTTGCCGGCAGCAGCGTCTTCAAAAGCAGTGACATCCCGGCCGAAGTGAAAGCCCTGCGGAATGATGCCGCCTCTGGATATCGTTCCATGTATGTATAACCGAAAATCTGAAAAAACCCTTTGAACACTATCACAACGCAAACCGAACATCTGGAATCAAAATCAATTTTCATTGACCATGTGGATCCGGTCGTAATCCTTGGACTGAATGACCGCATCATCAAACAGATCGATGAATCCTTCGGGGAGAGCCAGCTGACCGTCCGCGGCAACGAGATCAAAGTCACCGGCCCCCCCGAACAGTTTGAAGCTATTGAAGCCATCGTCAAGGAACTGATCCGGCTGGCACGGAGGAACGGTGCAGTCACGGAGAACGACTTGTCCACCCTGCTTGCCCTGCAGAAAAGTGATCGCCTGCTCAGACAAGTGACCATTTCGCCGGAAGAAACCCTGCTTTATACCACTACCGGCGCCCCCGTTATGGCACGGACCCCGAACCAGAAGGTGATTGTACAGGCCTCCAATGAGAACGATATCGTTTTTACCATAGGTCCGGCCGGTACCGGCAAGACCTATACTTCAGTAGCGCTGGCCGTGCGCGCCCTGAAAGAGCGGCAAGTGAAAAAAATCGTACTGGTCCGGCCGGCCGTCGAAGCCGGGGAAAGCCTGGGTTTCCTTCCGGGCAACCTGCGCGAGAAAATCGACCCGTACCTGCGGCCCTTGTATGACGCGCTGGAAGAGATGATGGATTTCGATAAACTCGAGATGAACCTGAACAAAAACATCATCGAAATCGCCCCCCTGGCCTACATGCGCGGACGCACACTGAACAACGCATTCGTGATCCTGGATGAGGCACAGAATGCCACCCAGACCCAGATGAAGATGTTCCTGACACGCCTCGGTGTCAACAGCAAAGCAATCATCACCGGCGACCTCACCCAGACCGACCTTCCCAAAAGCCAGCACTCCGGACTCAAGACCATCCAGCACATCCTCGAAAAAATAAAGGGCATTGCCTTCGTATACCTTGACCAGAACGATGTTGTGCGCCACAAACTGATTCGCGATATCATCGAAGCCTACGACCGGTACGAGGAAAAAATCGAGAAAAAGGAGGTGGAAAATAAAGAGCTGGAGAGAATGGCATTTGAGGAGAAAGCTCCTGAGGAAAAACAGATCGGTAAAAAAGAAGCATCCGGCAGGGGAAAGAAGGAAGAAGAATGATTGCGGCGCTTTTCGAGGGAACCTATACCGTTGGCGGCGAGGGCAAATTTGTGCCCATTGCACCTGACCAGAAACCCCGGAAAGGGGAATTCAAGCTGGGCATCAACCCGTTCCTGATCCGAAACGGGTCACTCACGGCCCTGATCGATGCCGGACTCGGCCCCTTCAGTGAAAAGGACCACTACAACCTGATCACAAAAAACCTGGCACGGCACAACTGCACGCCCGAGGACATCCGGCATGTCTATTGCAGTCATGCCCACCTGGACCATATCGGGGGTCTGCTGAGCGAACGGTATGGCACCTATGATGTGACGTTCCCCAATGCCGCCATCTGGATATCCGGCAGGGACTGGCAGCGCTTTGTGGATGACGCGGACCGCAAAGACAAGCACGAACTGCTCCGATGGGCCGCCTACCTGGAAACACACGCAGATCTGCGATTCGTCGAAAACCATCCGCCGGAGCCTGAAGAGATCATCATGGAAACCATTGGCGGCCACACCGAATTTCACCAGGCCATTTTCTACAGAAACGGATCGGAAAAGGCGATGATGCTGGGCGATGTGCTCGGACGACCCGAAGCCATCAACCGGAAATTCGTGGCAAAATTCGACCACGACGGTAAAAAAAGCCAGGCGGCGCGGGAAACGTATTTGCAAAAGGCACTGCAGGAGGATTACTTTATCCTGACATACCACGGCTGCAACGGTGCCATAGCCAGGCTGAAAAATTACGACGAAAACAGAGGGTACGATGTCGAACACATCACAACAGGAGTTGTCGGAAGCAATACTTGAACGGGCGGCCCAACTGCTGCGCCGCAAAGGGGTCGGAATACCCGACGCCACGATCATACTCGGATCCGGACTCGGAAAATTCACGAACGCCATCCAGGACCCTGTTGTCGTCCCCTATTCCGAAATCCGGGGTTTTCCGGAAACAGGTGTTGCCGGACACGACGGGGCACTCTATTTCGGAACGGTTGGCGAACGCAAGATACTCGCCTGGTCCGGCCGTTTCCACCACTACGAAGGCCATCCGTTTGACCGCACCGTGCTCCCCGTTCGTGTGGCCGCAGCCCTTGGATGCAACGTCCTGGTAGTAACCAACGCCGCCGGCGGCATCAACTTCCGTTTTCGCGTCGGCGACCTGATGCTCATTGACGACATCATCAGCCTGCCGGTGCGGGTCAGCCCACACACCCAAAAATTCCACCATCGTTACGCCAGCGACTCCCTTGTAAATGAGGTGACACATCTGGCCGCAAAAGCGGGCATCGCCGTCACCCGCGGCACATACCTGTACGCCAAAGGCCCCACCTACGAGACCAAGGCCGAGATCCGCGCTTTCCGAATCATGGGCGCCGATGCTGTCGGCATGTCCACAGCCGCCGAACTGAACGAGGCAATCCGCCTTCAAATGACCTGCCTGGGTATCTCGCTCATCACCAACCTGGCCACCGGTGTCAGCAAGAAAAAACTCGACCACAGCGAAATCGCCGAGGCCGCATCTCTCAGGGAGAAAGACCTCATGGAACTGATCACCCGTATCCTCTCCGGCCCGGACACCCCGCTCTACAAGCCGGAATACCGCTTCAGGTAATTATCCAGCTGCACCTTTTTTCGGGTATTGTCGCTGCTCATATAGCGGATTTTCCCGAATATCGGCCGCTCAGGCCCCCACGCCCGGTCAAACCGTCCGAAAATCCAGAATATTCCGGAATAGCTGTTGGGATCCCGTCCGTCAATCGCATACTCGTTGTTCAGATCGATCAGGTATTCCAGCGCCGTCTGCGGATCCGGCGTCCACTCAAGCACTTTCTTTCCCCACAACATCCTCAGGTAATTGTGGATGCGTCCCTCCTCGCGCAACTGCCCCTGCGCCGCATTCCAGATCGGATCATGCGTGCGCGACTGCGCCAGCTCCTCGTAGGAGTATTCATGCTCCCGCGGATCATCGGCATGATCGGAAAGCGTCTCCCGGGCCCAGGACGGAAGCGAGTCGAACTGGTCGTACTCCGGAGTGTGCCAGGCAAAGTGGAACCCCACCTCGCGCCATGTGACCAGCTCATCGAGGAAGGACTCAATGGCAGCATGCCCGCCGAAAAAACCGCTCCTTTTGCCGCGGACGGGACGCGCATCCCGGATATCCCATCCCTCCGGCTGCATCGCAAACACCTGCTCCACCGCTTCAAAGGCGGAAATCTTGCCAAAATGGAGCCACGGACTCAACCGGCTGGTACGCTCCTTGTCCGGGTCGTTCCGGTCATCGTCATACTTCAGCAAATCATTTCCAACAAAATCATGCAACCGCTCCAATGCGGCCGTCCGCGTGCCTTTCAGATCAATCGGACCAATTTCCTGTTTCAATCCGGAAAGCCCGCTTACAAACTGCGCGATACTTTCCGGCGAAGACAATCGCTCCATACCCGTGCGCTGCTTCTCACGAACATGCTCCGGCAATTCCGGATCGCCGTGATCCCGCAACCCCTTGAGCGGATGCTCCTGCGGCGGATGTTCCCAGCATTCCACAAACGCTTTCTGCATCAGCTGGCGGAAAACGTACGCCGAGTAGGGCGCTTTTTCCGAGAGCGCCATGGGAATGATCCCGTTCGCGTCAATGGTATGGAACGGAATGGAAAGCTCCTTTTCAAGCCGTTCGTTGCGCTCGCGCATGATGAAGACCGGATATTCGTCCGAAATCAGGATGGAAGCCCGGCGGCACAGATCCTCCACCAGCTTCCCGTAACTGCCCTTCTGCTGTTCTGGATAGGGGACGTAACTGACCGCCCCGGCATCCCGCAACTGCTTCGCATGCTCAGCCATGCCTTCGAGGATGAACGTGCTGGTGCGCGCCGTGGCCCAGGGATAGTCGCACGCCAGCCCCTCCAGGATCACCAGCGGCTTCCCCAGCTTGTTGGCATAAGCAACCGCATACTCGAGGGCAAAATTGTAGTGGATCCGGCGATTGATCTGCATCCAGTACAGTACATAATCGCCGTCCGCCTCCCCGTCGACCCGCACATTTTTCCGCCAGGAATTGATGTTTCTTTTACCCGTTTTTTCGTTCATCGTGTTCCTTTTCTGGTGGATTTCGTTTGGGTTCCCTTATATGGCTCCAAACTGTTAATAAAAGTAGTGGAAAGCCGCCGGATTTCCTTCTTTTCATCGTCACTTTTCTTGTCCCAGGTCTTCAGCATGAAACCCATGCGGTGGTTCTTTTTCAGATGCTCCCGCTCCCTGTCAACAAATGCCCAATACAGGTAATTGAACGGACAGGCATCCTTGCCCGTGCGATCCTGCACCCGGTAACGGCAACCGCCGCAGTAATCACTCATCTTCCGGATGTAGTTGCCGCCCGCAACATACGGCTTGGACGCCAGCACGCCTCCGTCGGCAAAGGTGGACATGCCCAGCACATTCGGCAGCACCACCCACTCGTGCGCATCCACAAAAGCATACCAGAACCACTCAAAAAGCTCTGTCGGATTGGTGGCGGTCAGGTTGCTGAAATTGCTCAGGACCATCAGACGCTGGATGTGATGCGCGTAGCCGTGCTGCCGGACACTCTCCACCGACGCACGCATGCATCGCATACCGGTCTCGGCCGACCAGTACAGATCCGGAAGCGGCTTGTCGTACGAAAAGAAATTCGCCGCGCGCACCTCCGGCATCATCGCCTCGTAATAGACCCGCATATACTCACGCCACCCGATGATCTGCCGGATGAACCCCTCCACGGATGCCAGCGGGATCCCGTTATCACCGTTAGTTCGGGTGGACCGTCCCGTGCCCCGATCAATGGACCGATCCGTACCCTGACCTGTACCCTGAACCGTGGACCGTCCCGTGCCCCGATCCGTGCCCCGATCCGTACTTCGGCCCGTGCCTGAAGCGTGATACGCATCCAGCACCGCTTCACACACTTCCCTTGCCGTCAGCAGGCCGATGTTCATATAAGGCGAGAGCAGCGAGTGAAACAGAAAGGGCTCGTCGTGCGCCATGGCATCCTGGTAAGGCCCGAAACGCGCCAGCCGATGCGTGATGAAATCATCCAGCACCGAAAGCGCCTGCTCCCTGGTCACCCCCATCGCAAATCGCTCCGTTTCGCCAAAATGATCCGGGAAACGCCGGTCGACCTCCCGGATTACCTCCCTGGTAATTTCATCCGGCGTGAATCCCGAATGTGCCGGCACATCTTCCTTTTTCGGAAGCGGTTTGCGGTTCTTATCATCGTAGTTCCACTCCCCGCCCTCCGGCTTGCCGTTTTTCATCAGGTAGCCGGTCTGCCGCCGCATCTCACGGTAGAAATACTCCATCCGGTACCCGGACCGCACCTTCTCTCCCCACGGCTCCGGATCGGCCAGAAAGAAGCGATTTACAATCAGGCTTACCCGATCCCCATAGTCCTTTTGCAGCTTTTCCAGATCACTGCGGGGATCAAATGACACCGGTTCCATGGCATGCAAGGTCACCCTCCCGTTTCCCTCAAGCATTTTCCGGAGATACTCCGGCGCAGACAGGCCGGTCCGGACCTCAAACACACGCCACCCGGATCCGGCCGCCTTCCTTGCAAAATGACGTTGCGCACTCCACTCCAGGACCAGCTTTTTCTTGTGGAAGGGAAGCCGGGACGCATCGGCACCCGATTCCACGAACAGCAATGCAGAGGCCCGGTCCACAAGCTTCTCCGGAAACACGTCCAGATTGAGCTGATCCGGATGGATGTATACCAGGTCATGGCTGTTTTTGTCCTCTGAAAGACCACTCTTATGCCAGCTAAAGACATCGTCGCCCGTCAGTACCTGTACATTCTTGTGTTCTGGTGGATGTGATTTCTTACCCATGGATTCCGGGATCTCTGTTTAACGTTGATGCCGCAATGATGATACAAGATTGACCGTGCTGTGAAAGATAGAAACCTGTACTGGCCAAGCAGAGTCATACGCTGGTCTCACACTGGTCAAACACATACGCTGACCAGGCGGCAGTCTTGCACTGACCAGGCATTACTCTTACGCTTACGCTGCTCTTAGAATAAAAAGTGCGGTTCCCTGCCAATCGTTCCTCCCCTGGCTTTGCAATGATCCGGACCGATTGAAACAATTACCGTGAAAATAGCGTAAGAAAGTAACAAACAAACCGAAACACAATCAGACGACGATGGCAATGACCAAAAGACTCACAAAATCGGCAACAGATAAAGTGCTGCTCGGGGTGTGCGGCGGTATCGCGGAATATCTTGGATGGGACAGTACCCTCGTGCGCATCATCTTTGTACTTGCTGCAATTTTCGGAATTGGCTCATTTGTTCTATTTTATCTCATCCTTGCTGTGATCATGCCGCGGTGAGTGCGCACTATCGGTATCCGCTCCACACAACCGTGTGGCCACCTGAAACCGGTTGGCAGCCATTCCGACAGGCTCATGACCCTACTGCAGTGAGAAACAGCAGGAAGGTGATTTTTCAGGGTAATACCTTTGTCCAAGGGTAATACCTTTAACATGAGCACCCATTCTGACCTTGTACAAGGATGAAAATCGGCATTATCGGTCCCGAACCCATGGCTGCGACATGGGAACAGCACCTCCGGTTCATAACCGGGGTTCATGAGGTTGTGATGGCCCGGGATATCAGCCTTATGGATGACGTCGCCGCCTGTCTCATCCTGAATGATGCCTCATCCGGTGAAACTGACACCGGACAGTTGCTTGCGGCTCTCAAACGCGGTTTTCACATTTTGTGGGTGGCGCCCCTGCCTACCGACCCCGACGAAATCCAACGCTGGCACGATGCGGCAGAGGAGTCCTCGGTGATTGTCATGTTCTCCATGTGGTCCCACTACTCACCCGCCACCCAGTGGCTTTTCAACCACATCGCACCCCCCGGCAAGATCCATGTCCACCGGGAATGGTCCGGCCCCCGGCATACACCGGATGTCACTACGCTCTACCGGATTTTCCTTGAGGAAGTGTCGCTATGCCTGGAATGGAGCCGAAGCAGGCTGATCCGTTTCGAGGGTGATGTCCACATCCCATCCCGGGAAGCCACGGAAAACCCGTCCATGCAGCAACTCTACCTGCGGTTCAGCAACGGGACCACATCCTCCCTTTTCCTGAATCCGTTCGGCCTTGAAAACCGCCACTCCCGGTTCCTGACAGGCAGCAAGATGGCTGCCGTCTGCCAGGTCAACGAACATCTTATCAAAAAGTGGTTGTTGGACGGGGCGGAGCAGGACACCCCGGAGATCATGCACTTCGACTTCAAAGATCCTGCACGGCACCTCCTCTCCCACTTCATCCGGTCCGTCCGGACGGGGTGCAAGCCGATTTTCGGCATCGGCGAACTGCTTCAGCTGTCTGCCATCATCCGGCATTTCCGGGAGCGGTAAGACAAGCATTTTGCAAGTCAGACGTTATGCATCCAACGCCTTTTTTGGGCTATGAAATCGTTATAAAATCTGCTATCCTTGGAAGGATACAACAAAACAAAAAATTTACGTATACATGAAACAACTGATATTTATACTCTCCTCATTTTTCCTTGTTTTTGCCCTCTGGAACTGCAGCGGAAACGGTGGCGGCACAACCATCACGGATGAAGGACTGGAAATAACCGATGAAGAAGTCGGATCCGGTGAACAGGCTATCGATGGCGATTTTCTCACGATCCATTACAGAGGAACACTTGAGGACGGCCAGGTTTTTGAATCCACATTTGAACGTGAGGAACCCATTGTTGTCCAGGTTGGAACCGGCCAGCTTCCCATCAGGGGATGGGATGAGGGAATGATCGGCATGCGCGAGGGTGGAAAACGCTCCCTGGTAATACCGCCCAATCTTGCATTCGGTGAAGAAGGCGTGCCTGGGTTTATTCCCGGCGGTGAGAATATTTACATGGACATTGAACTGGTTTCGATCATGAAACCGCCAACGCCCTGGGAGTTTGACCGCTCCGAGCTGGAAACCATGGAGAGCGGCCTTCAGTACTACATCCACGAAGAAGGAAGCGATGAAAAGCCGGAAGAAGGGGATATGATCTCCGTGCACTACACGGGTTTTCTGGAGGATGGCACCATGTTTGACAGCTCGCCGCTCAGAGATCAGATATTCGAGTTTCAGGTTGGACTGGGTCAGGTTATCCCCGGCTGGGATCAGGGACTGATGGATATGTCCGTGGGCGAAAAAAGAACGCTGGTCATTCCCCCCGAACTGGCTTACGGAGAACAAGGCGCCGGACAGGTCATACCGCCCAACGCTACCCTGATCTTCGATGTGGAGCTGATCAGCATCAACTGACCAGTCGACCGCTTTAACCTTTCATCCATCATCAGACCGTCATGGCTGCATCTATTGTCCGTTTTCGTCAGGTTGACGCTTTCACACGTAAACCCTTTACCGGCAATCCGGCTGGTGTGGTACCTGATGCGGGCCAGCTCACGGGAAGCGAGATGCAGAATATCGCCCGGGAGATCAATGTATCCGAAACCGTTTTCATTCTGCCCGCCGACAGTGAAAACAACGACTTGAAACTGCGCTGGTTCACCCCCACGCAGGAGGTCGATCTCTGCGGACATGCCACCATAGCCGCATTCCATGTGCTGGCCGAGGAAGGCCAGTTTGATTTGGAAATAAATGAGCCCCAGAGCTTTCGGGTAGAAACCCGTGTAGGGGTCCTCACGGTCGATGTGGAATGGTTCGATCTGCGTCCCTATATCAAGTTTACGATACCGCTGCCACGGTTTTTTCCCTATCCCGGCGATATCCGATACCTGTGCGGAGCGCTGGGCCTGGCTGACATAGAACTCAGTCAAAAGGTAAAACCGCAAATCACTGGTGGGGGATTCTGCTTTGTTCCCGTGCGCAACCTGGATAGCCTGGAGACACTGGAACCGAATCAGCACCTGCTCAGAAAACTCAACGAGCGGCACGACCTTAACGGTTTCGCTGTCGTGACGACCGACACCGGCGACCTGGAAAAGGACTGGGTAATGCGCTTCTTTGCGCCGTCACTCGGAATCTTCGAGGATCCCGTTACAGGCACTGCCAATGGTCCCATGGCCGCATTTTTATGGGAAAACGGCTTTTTGGATCGCAGCAAAAAGCATTTCTCATTCCGGGCGCTCCAGGGAGATAACATAGGCCGCCCGGGCATCGTGCACGTCAACATGGTGATCAAGGATGAGAAGGTGAATATGATCCAGATAGCCGGCGAAGCCGTATCGGTTATTGAAGGGAACATCCGGCTCCGCGGTGATTCAACTACACGTTTCTGACTGCACGTCCATCCCTGATCACAAAGTGGCACCATGAAGATTGCACCGGAATTGGAAGAGCGCTGGAACCGCTTGAAAAAAGAAGGCCGGCCCGGACTGACCGAAGCGCTCTCCATCCAGATTACCGACCTTGAACGCGGTTCCGTGAGGGCAACCATGCCGGTTACGGATTCCGTGAAACAGCCATTCGGTCTGCTTCACGGAGGAGCCTCGGTCGCTCTTGCTGAAACAGTGGCATCCCTGGGCAGCGTGATGCTCATTGACCCGGACAGGGAACGGGCTGCCGGTGTGGAAATCAATGCCAATCACCTGCTGCCGGTCCGCAGCGGCTCCGTGCATGCCACGGCCACAGCCGTCCACCTGGGAAGCAGCTTCCATGTCTGGGAAATCCGTATTTCCGACGATGAAGACCGGCTTGTCTGTATCTGCCGCTGCACCGTGGCTGTTCGGGTTTCGTCTCAATCCCGCGAACGGTAAGCTTCCGTAACCCGGCCTGTCAGCGATTCAAAGACGGAGTACATCACCGGCACAATGACCAGCGTCAAAAACGTGGCAAACATGAGTCCACTGATGATGGTGATGCCCATAGGCCCCCAGAACTGCGTACTCTCCGTGCCAAACTGAACAGCGGGATCCATTTCGGTCAACAGGCCTATATAATCAATATCAATCCCGAACGTGAGCGGTATAAGCCCAAGGATCGTGGTCAGCGCCGTAAGCAGAACCGGACGCAGGCGGATCGATCCCGCCTCGATAATTGCTTGCATACGCGGCATCCCTTTGTCCATCAGCTGTTTGATGTACTCGACAAGAACAATGTTATTAATGCAGACGATGCCGGCGAGACTGATTACCCCCACGAACACCATCACGCTGAATTCCGTACGGGTAACGATCAGGCCAAGAATCACACCAATCAGACTCAGTCCCACCGCGATCACGATGATAAAAGGAATGATGAGACTGTTGAATTTCGCCAGGAGTACGAGAAAAATCAGGATGAAGCTGATTACCAGTGCCAGCGTGAGGAAACTGAAACTCTCTTCCTGGTCTTCACTCTCCCCGGTATATTTCATGGTGTATCCTGATGGCAGCGCCGCGCGATACTCATCCAGGTAATCCTGAACCTGTATCAATATCTGCGGTCCGCTGAAACCGGGACCGGCATCAGCCTCCACAGTGGCCGTCCGCAGTAAATCCAGCCTGGTGATTCGACCGGGTCCGATCCCTTCCTCAAAATCGGCAACCGATACGATAGGTATCTGGCGCCCCATCTGGCTGACGGTAAGATCCCTTAGCTTGTCCAGATCGTCCCGATCCTCCTTACGCAGCCGGACCATAATGTCGTATTCGTCTTCGCCATCCCTGAAGGTGCTTGCCTCCAGACCATTCACGGCAATCCGCACGGTCTGGGCGATATCTGAGAGCGTCAGGCCGAACTGCCTGGCCTTTTCATGGTCGATGCGGATACTGTACTCGGGCAGGCCGCCACTGACATTGTCACGCACATCCACCAGCCCGGGAATGCGCCCGGCAAACTGCGCCTCGCGAAGCTTCTGACTCACCTCGCGGGTCATGCGTTCCACCTGCCCAAAATCCGGTCCCGAGATCTCAATATTAACCGGGGATCCTGTAGGTGGACCGATTTCCTGGCCCTGTACCTGTATGAGGGCATCCGGAATTTCTCCGATAGCATCGCGAATTTTGGACATGGTGACACTGCTGGATTCTTTCCTGTCCGCAAAATCAACCATATTGAGTGAGATACGGGCACGTTCGGCACTCGGGACACCAGCTCCAAATCCACCGGTAGCTGCAATACCGACGTTTACCTGCATGTTTTTGATGCTTTCCCTTGTTTCCCGGCTATCCTGCAGAAGACCGCCAAGACGGTGCTGCACTTCACGCACCATTTCGTTTGTGGCATCGACATTCATCCCAAGTGGCCCTTCGATATTGATATCTATCCGGTTCGGGTCGGTGTCAGGGAAAAAGTTGA
>RECX01000334.1 GCA_007693825.1 Balneolaceae bacterium | reverse complement strand
CTGTCATGTGAATTCATTCTGACCATATGAATCTAAATTGATTTAAACAGATGAATCAAAACAACGAACAAAGTCAGCGCGGGCAGAGCAGGGAAACAGATCAAAAAATGGAGAATAATGGCGGCCGGGAGGAACCGAAACCGGAACCCGACTCCCTGTTCCACACCGTTCGTGAGTTTCTGAAGCAGGAAGAGCAGACCTATGGACGATTTCAGATACCGGAATTGCCCGATGTCCCGCCGTTATCTTCAACAACCGGAACTCCTGCAGAATCAGGTGAAGAAAAATCACTGCCGGCAACAGATACGAACATGATTCAGGAGGACAGTGAAGCAGGGCCTGCGGCTGCAAAGTCCCTGGAGGAGCTGTTTGAGATCTGTCTTGCTGCAGATGCCCTCCGCACGGACCTTGCGGACACCAGGCTGGTCTTTGGCACCGGGAATCCGAACGCCGACCTGATGCTGATCGGTGAAGCACCCGGATTGCAGGAGGACAGACAGGGTGAACCTTTCGTAGGCAAGGCGGGTCAGCTGCTCAACAAGATACTGGCTGCCATATCCTTCCGCAGGGAGGATGTGTACATCGCCAACATCCTGAAGCATCGGCCGCCAAACAACCGGGATCCGCTTCCTGAAGAACGCGACCGGAGCCTCCCCTACCTGTACCGGCAGATCGAGCTCATCCAACCGAAACTGATCCTCTGCCTGGGACGCGTTTCGGCGCAGACCCTCCTCAACACTTCGGAGCCAATGAAAAATCTGCGAAGCAGGTTCCATCCATTCCATGATGGCATTCAACTTCTGGTCACCTTCCATCCCGCCGCCCTGTTACGCAATCCCGCATGGAAAAGGGATACGTGGGAGGATGTGCAACTGCTGCGGAAAAGGTATGACGAATTGACAGGAAGCAGCCGTTGATTTTTTCACTAACGACAGCGCAGACTTCCTGTTTTTTTTATACCTTTTTACTCCGTTCCATACACCGCCGGAAGAAATGTTACCATGCTTTCGGACCGTGTTGCAACCCGGCAGATATGAATCTGGCAGCAAGTCCCTGAAATGATGCTTTTAATGTATTCTATGTCCTGACACCATGGCAAACAAACCACAAAACACGACCAGCCGGACTGACAGCACCGCACTACTGGAGGCACAGGGACGCATACCACCGCAAGCCGTTGAGATTGAAGAAGCCATTCTCGGGAGCATGCTTATAGAAGAGCAGGCCGCATCTGTGGCCATTGAGATGCTGGAAGTAGATGATTTTTACAAGTCGGCACACCGGCACATATTTAAAGTGCTTTTAAAACTGTATGAACGTGACAATCCGCTGGATCTGCTGACCGTCGAGAACGAACTGCGGGACAATGACCTGCTTGAAACAGTCGGGGGAAGCGGCTACCTGACCGATCTCACGCGATCCGTCAGTTCGGCAGCAAACATAGAATACCACTGCCAGATCATAGCGGAAAAAGCGCTGAAAAGGCACCTGATCCTGAGTTGCTCTGAAATCATCCAGAATGCCTACGACAGCACCAGTGACTCCTTTGAGGTGCTGGATGGTGCCGAACAGAAAATTTACGATATCACAAACGCCAAGGCCCGGGGCGGAAACCGGCCTTTGGTGGAAATCCTGAAAACCACCATATCCTATCTCGAGGAGATCAGGGGCAAGAAACAGGGTATCACCGGAGTGCCTACCGGGCTGGATGTGGACGGAATCACCGCAGGTTGGCAGAGAGGTGACCTCATCATCATTGCCGCGCGGCCATCCATGGGAAAGACCGCATTCACACTCACCGTAGCCAGGAATGCGGCACTTAACCAGGATCCTGAAAAAAGGACCCCCGTTGCCGTGTTCAGTCTTGAGATGTCCGACCAGGCCCTGGTCCAGCGGCTGCTCACCATGGAAGCCCGCGTGGACGCCCAGAAGGCCCGTACGGGCAAGCTGGATGACAATGAGTTCAAAAAAATGCTGGAAGCTGCCGGACGTCTCCATACTGCACCGATTTTCATTGACGACACGCCATCCATCAGCATCATGGAGCTTCGGTCAAAATGCCGCCGGCTCAAGAGCGAACATGACGTGGGGTTGATCGTTGTCGACTACCTGCAGCTCATGACGGGCATGCAGAACGACCGGCAGAACCGGGAGCAGGAAATTGCCGGGATTTCACGCGGACTGAAAGCACTGGCCAAGGAAATCGATGTCCCCGTAATCGGCCTGTCGCAGCTCAGCAGGGCCGTGGAGCAGCGGGGCGGCGACAAACGACCACAGCTCAGTGACCTGCGCGAATCGGGATCCATTGAGCAGGATGCCGACGTGGTCTGTTTCCTTTACCGTCCGGAATACTACAAAATCACAACCGATGACCAGGGCAATTCGACAGAGGGTGTTGCTGAACTGATCGTTGGAAAGCAGAGAAACGGTCCGGTCGGCACGGTAAATCTTCAATTCATCAAGCAGTACGCCCGTTTTGAGAACCTTTCACGGACTTATGGCGATCCGTCATACCTGGCTTCGGATCCGTCGGAGGGTGCAGAACGGCTGACCGAAGTTACCCAAAGTGATGAAACGGCAGAAAAAAGAGCCCGTAAAACCGGTTTCACCCCCCCTGCCGGCGAAGAGGAAAGTCCTTTCTGATACCCTCGAACATGTCATCATATTTTGTGATGATCCGGCTCCAGTCCAGATCCCTGTTGACAGATTGCAGGGTTGACAGCGGCAGCTTCTTGTAGGTGCCGTCGAGCAGTTTCTTCATTTTCCGGAACAGGTCGGTTTCATCATCATAGAAAACAGGTCCGTGCAGCAGCGGCTCCTGGAGTGTCCCGGGAATCAGTTCAGGATAGGTCAGATTTCGCGGCAGCATCGGATGGCATCCACAGTAAACGGCTTCCATGATGGCCGTGCAGAAAAATTCATGCTGTGATGTGGAGATGACAAAATCCCCTTTCTGCAACAGATTTGCATATTGCTGGTTATTCTCTACAAAACCATAGTGCACGATACGGCTCCCATACCTTTTCCATGCCTGTTCGAACAGTTCTGCCTGGTCGTGGTGGTGATCACCGGCCAGAATCAGATCGAACGTGCATTCGGCATCATCCAGCTTGTCAATAACACGGAAAAATTTCTCAGGATCCTTGTCGAACGACCAGCGCTGATTCCAGATGATGACCGGCCGGGGATTGGGTACGCGAAGCTTCTTCTTTTGCACAGCCTCGTCAAAAACCCGGAGGTCAAGCCCGGGATAAAGCAAATCCGATTTTGACGCAATCTTGCCTATGGACTCAGATTGCTGATAATCAGGAAAACGGGCTAGTAGGCCCGGCAGCGCATCCAGGAACGAATTTTTGTGAAAATCGGAATTAAAGAATACATAATCCGCGGCAAGGACACTCAGATAGTTGATATAGCAATACGTGATATCACGTTCTTCCGTTTCAGGAACCGGCTGCGTCAACTGATTCTCATGCATATAGAGCGCAATGGGTACGGAAGCGAAGCGTGGATTTGTAAGGGCAATGAACGCCGGAAGATTGGTCATGCTGCTGGCAAACACCAGATCGATGTCCTCTCTGATTTCATCGGTCTTCTCCGCCAGGGTTACGGCACCTCCGCTCATCCGCCATTTCCAGTGGCTGCCTTTCATGGTTGCCGTGAAGATGCGGTGGCGGGAATGCTGGCGCAGCCCTTCAATGAAAGCGCGATGCGATCCACCCAGAAAAGGCTCAACCAGCAGAATATTCATGTGATATCAGTATACAAGATGCCAGTTTTCTTTGAATACATCTTCGTACCGGATGACCTCTTTATCCTGAAGATATTCAAGGATCATGTCGCCGACGGAACGGTCTATGGTCATGAGCACAGGTGCGTCATGAAGCATATCAAACCCGCCGCCCCCTTCAGCCCTGTAGGAGTTGATGGCTATCGTGAACTGGTCATCCCCGTCGACCGGTTCGCCGTTGTACATCAGCTTCGTGACCCGCTCGCCGGGGTGATTTCGCAGATCAAGTACATAAGTCACTCCGGCCAGCATATCAAAGTTGAATCCGGGCCATCCCCTGTTGACAACAGGATTTCCCTCCTCATCGGTCTCGGTGGTGTAGTATTGCGATGTATGTTCAAGAAAGCTTCTTATTTGCTCACCTGTGATTTGCATCTTGTACAGGGTGTTGTAATAGGGATAGAGCAGAGAGATATCGCCGCGGGTGATGGGCCCGGGACCGAAGGATACGGAGGTGTTGAATGCAGCAGCAGCCGAAAGCTGCGCCCCGGTCTGCTCTTTCTGCACGGTCTGGATGAGATCAATGATCGGGGTGTCTTTTTTGCGGGAATCACGCGCTGACCATTCATCATCTGTCATGGCCATGGGTTCTGTCACAAATGCAACCACGTCCTCATGCGCTTCACGTGTCAGCGCAATAATTCCGGGATGTTCATCCACCTCTGCCACACTGTGATTTGCTGTGGAAATGGAGACGACACGGATCGTGCCATCCTGTTGCCGGACAACGTCCATTTCAGCGACCCCAAGATGTGACGCCCAGCGGCCGGGTTGAATAACCCCGACTTCACGTCCGTCAGCGCCTTCCAGCACAACATCATCAATAGCCCGGTGCGTATGGCCAAGTACCAGCAGGTCCACACCCGGCACCTCCTCACCAACGGCTCTGCCGAAATTCTCATCCCCAAGATCATCGCGGTGATAGCTTGTGCCGCCGTCCAGTCCGGTGTGCGCGAGGATGATCACCACATCAGCCCGGTGTTCATCCCGCACTTCCTGCACAAAGCGGTGGGCCGCTTCCAGGCCGTCTGCGAAATCCAGAATACCTTCAACACGCGGACGGTCCCAAACAGCGGATCCCGGCGTGGTAAGACCAACGATAGCGATCCTGAGCCCTGCTATCTCCCGGAAAATGTAGGGTGGATAGGCGGGCTCTTCGGTACCGCGATGGTAAATATTGGCACCAATAACAGGTGTATCGGTCATTTCTATCTGCCTGTTCAAATATTCCAGACCGAAATTGAACTCGTGATTTCCCAGCACAATAGCGTCGTAATCCATGTGGTCGGTCGCAGCAAGAAACGGGTAATGCCGGTTTTGGGGGTCATGCATGGCAAAATATTCGGCAAACGGATTGCCCTGAAGCCAGTCACCTGCATCGAGAAGCAATGTGTGTTCGTGGGCGGCTCTGACGGAATCAACGAGTGTCGCGACCTTTGAAAGTGCGTACCGCGGCTCTTCCTGATCCCGGTAATAGTCCCAGGCTCTTACTCTGCCATGCACGTCAGCAGTGGCCATGACTGTAATGCTAACGGTGTCCCCTTCGGCCAGCGGCGAGGCCCTTTCTGATGCGGGTTCCTGCCCGCAGCTGGTCAGGCCTGCCACCAAAAACAGCACAGGCTGCAACAGGGAAAAGTCATGCCACGTACCCGATCCGGGATTTCGTGGTGACGGTTTTTGTTTCAGCTTGATGATCGACATGGTCGCTCCGGGATACTTTTTCGCTTTCAGATTACCGTTCCGTCTCTGATGACTCCGTTTTTTTCAACCACAACTATTCCGTCCACTATGGAATATCCTTCGTTCCTGGTGTTTTCCAGGTGGTCGCCACCGACAATCCGTACATTGTTACCAATACGGGCATTTTTGTCGACAATGGCACGCTCGATATGGCAGCCCGCTCCGATGCCGCGCGCCGGCATGTCAGGATTCGATTCATTGAGTTCTTCAATGGAGGGGTAAAAATCGTTACCCATCACGATGGATTCTTTGACCACACTCTTCGGGCCGATCCTCGAACGGATACCGACAATCGAGTGAAAAATGGATTCGGCCTCAATAACGCATCCTTCAGCGATCAGGGAACGATCCGTAGTGGTTCCGAACATTTTTGTGGGCGGCAGCAAGCGGGGTCTGGTAAAGATCTTCTTTCCCGTGGCGTAGAGATCAAACTGTGGCAGCGGTTCGGCCAGCTCCAGATTGGCGTCATAAAATGAGCGTATGGTTCCGATATCCGTCCAATAACCGGTGTATTTGTAGCTCGCCACCCTCATCTTTGAGGTAATTGCTTTGGGAATAATTTCCTTCCCGAAATCAAGGGCTTCCGGATTGTCGTTGATCAGGTTCCAAAGTGTCTCTTTATTGAAGACATAGATTCCCATGGAAGCGAGGTAGACTTTCCCCTGCGCTTTCATTTCATCCGGCACCTCCGACTCCCATCCGGGAAGCTGGTCCTGTGTGGGTTTTTCAATGAAACTTTCTATCATCCCGCTGTCATCCGTTTTCATGATTCCGAATCCCGTGGCATCAAGAGCATTCACAGGGATGGTCCCGATCGTCAACTCCGCGTTGTTATCCTCATGAGCCCGCATCAAGTTCCGGTAATCCATCTGGTAGAGCTGGTCACCGGACAGGATAAGGATCTTGTCGGCCCGGTGATTCTGCAGGTAGCGAAACGTCTGACGGACGGCGTCTGCTGTACCCTGATACCACTGATGTGAGCTTGGAGTCTGTTCTGCCGCAAGGATATCAACAAAACCTCTTGAGAAAGGGTCG
>RECX01000172.1 GCA_007693825.1 Balneolaceae bacterium | reverse complement strand
CCGCAGGGCATCCGCAGGAGGACATCCACAGGAGGAAATCTGCAGGAGGACATCCGCAGGAGGAAATCCACAGGAGCCATCCTGAAGAACTTCGTCCGGACCCTATTTTACCAGGATCATCTTGCGGGTTTGAGACCATCCGCTGTCATCCTCAAGACGATAAAAATAGAAGCCGCTGGGAAGGTTCTCTGCATTGAAAGAGACCGAATGGGTCCCGGCCTGGTATTGGACTTCTGATATGGGACGGTCAACCCGCTGTCCCAATGCGTTGTAAACGCTGAGTGATATTCGGGATGACGCTTCAAGATGAAACGGTATGACGGTCACAGGGTTGAACGGGTTGGGATAATTTCCAAGCAGTTCTGTGTGGCCGGGAGTGTCCCGCCCGCCTGAAGAATCGCCCTCCAGGTCGGCTGAAGTAAGGTTAAGCGTCCCCGTCAGATCGAACCGGGCGTAAACAGGGCGGTGATCTGATGTGGTGTTGCTGAAATCACTGATATAGTCCGGTACATGAACCTTCTCGGATCCTTGCAGCCAGTAATCGTGAAGATGATGGTTGACCGTGATGTGGTCGATCATGCTGCCTGTTCTCGTCCCGCGTTTCCAGGACTCAGCCGCCAAACGGCTAAGCGGTTCGGTGACGATTGTGTAATCGGGATCATCCAGAAAGTTCTTGTAGGGAGAGTCAAAGAAGGTTCCGCGGGTGGATCGGATCACATCGTCGTTGTAATCCCCGAGGAAGATCAGCGAACTGTGAGGTGTCACCGACTGGTCGAAGTACGCTTTGATATCCCGCGACGCGGTGACACGGCGGTCATACGATTCCGGGTCGGAAAATGCCTTGGCGTGTATTGCCACCGCGTAGATGATGCGGCTGCTGTTTCCGATACGGGCCTGGATCACAAACTCAAGCGGAAACCTTCCTGCCCAGGCATAAGAATTCTGCCCTTTGTCACTGTCAATCAAATTGCTGAAAAGCGAATCCACAGTATCGGTATTGTAAATGAAACCGACCTGCTGCAACTGTTGGGAGTAGTTGGTGATAAATCCGCTGTAGCCATCCAGATCATCAATGAGCCGCCGGAACTGATCTCTATTCGCAATTTCCTGGACGGCCAGGAGGTCGGGCTGAAGGTTCAGGATGACCGACATGACATAGTTATACTGCAATTCGGTATCATCCGGACCTCTTTCTTCATCCCCGAACCATTCGATATTCCAGGTGACCACGTCAAAAGTCTCCGAGTTGGGGATATGCGCCCAATCGTCGCTGTATTGGGCATGAACATGGCCGGTCCCGGACAGCAAAAGGGCGAGGACGCCGATAACGGATATACGCAAAGAAAAGCTCATAATGCAGATATTGCTCGATAATGGTAATGCGTGTGAGATATTAGGTGTGAACGGTATGTCTGATCAGGTTACGAGTTCGGGTTACTTGATCAGTTATTTGAACAGATTACCTGTTCAGGCTATGTGATCAGGTTATTTGATCAGTGTCATTTTTCTCGTGACCGATTGACCGTCGCCGAGTTCCACCCGGTAGATGTAAATACCGCTGGACAGGGCAGAGGCGTCGAAGGTGACCTGATGCTGTCCGGCGGATAATGACTCGCCGGAGACCAGTGTAGCCACTTCACGTCCGAGCGTATCGAACAGTCTTACAGTTACGGCGTGGTCCGAGGGCAAGTCAAAAGATATAACAGTTGTCGGGTTAAAAGGGTTCGGATAGTTCTGGTGGACGGTAAAACGCTCCGGCATCTCGGAGAGTTCGGTTTCGGAACTGACGACGATCTCATCTTCACCGCCGGCCTGCTTGTAGCGGGCCGCAAACTCCTGCAGGTACAGGTTGGCGATGCGCGGATCGGTTATGATTATGGTGTTTTCGTCGTTGACCTGATTTGCGGCACCGGACCAGTTGTGGGAACCGGTGATCACCGTTCCGTTCCATGACGATCCCTCACCATCGATAATGGCGTATTTGTGGTGAAGCAGGCCAAACTGCCCCTGCGGGAAGTGAATGAAATCTCCCCAGGAGGCGAGATCGTCGAACCGGCTGCCGGTGACGCCGATATTCCCGATGACACCACGGACTGCCAGTCCGGCATTGTGCCTGTCCTGCAACGCATTGGCGATATTGAACCGGGTGATGAGCATGGTCCCTACATTCACACTGTGCTGTGCGTTGCTGATGGTTTCCACAATGGCATTTTCAGTGCCGCCCTGCGGACTGAAATGCAGCCGGACATAACTGTCCCCGATCCAGTACAATATCGGATTTACTACCTGTTTGTTTTCACCAAAACGGGCGTTGGCTGCATTGGGTGAGGTGGTTGTGCTGCCCCACATCTGGTCGAACTCACGGGTGAAGCCTCCTGCTATGGCCACATCCTGAAACTCGATCATATTCTGGTACTGATCCTCAGAGCCCTGGTCCGTGGCGTTCCAGGAACTGGTGATAAGCCAGACATCGTCGGGATCACCGCCCTTGTAGTCGATAACGGCGAATTTGTTGTGGTGGATGCCGCTCCTGCCGCTGTTCTGGCTGCCGAAATTACTGAGGATGAACGGCACACCGTTGGCTTGCAGTTCCGTCTCAACGGCCGTGGTGCTGGTGGTATGGTCCAGGATCACGCGGACTTCCACGCCGCGGTTGTGGGCCTGCCCCAGGAAACTCGCAATTTGGCTGCCAACACTGCCGCTGGTGCTGTAAAATGCGATATCAATGGAGTGCTGCGCCTGAAATATCCGTCGTATGTAATGATCGGGAAAGCTGAAGTTGGCCGTGGCCTGCTCGTCCAGCGCCAGGGTGTGATCCACACTCTTGTTGAAATAGACGTTGATCTCCTGGGTGGCTTCAGGCGGGGAAGTAGTGGTTACAAAATAAGGATTTGTCCGGCTGGTATCGGTTCCTGCCGCTGACCGCAATTTCACGTTGTAGATCGTGGCGGCATCCAGATCCTCCAGGATCAGACTGTGCTGCTCCTTGGGATCGGCATCCTCAATACAACCAAATTCGAATGCCGCAGTGAGGCCGTAGCACAATTCGGTAGTTCCCGGACGGTCGGTTTCCCACTGGAAAGTGATACTGCCCGGTGTGGCGGCTGTTTCAAATGGAGCAGTGGACAGGAAGAGCGGTGCGTCACCAATCTGGATAATATCAGCCCGTGATCGGGGGAATACCTGGACGAACTGCCGGAACCGGCTGGCGGCGCCCACGACATTGACCGGCACATTGGGAATGGCTATACCGGGCAGATCCGTGAATTCGGAGATCCGGATTTCTGAAGTGCTGACGCCATCAGTGATATCGTAGTTGGTCTGTGCCGCAAAAGTTCCCGATCCTTCAATGAGAACACTGTCGAGCTGCACCAGCTGCCCTTCATAATCTCCGGTTTGCAGATCGGCTACGGAGATCGCGAGTGGTTCAATGTGCCGGTTGGCTTCCGGATAGATCTCGAATTCAACGGTTTCCATAACACCGTCGACAGGTGCGATCTGAAGCAGGTCGTTGAAGGTGGTCAGCGCGCCCGTAACGACAATCGAGTCGCCATGAGCCACGCCAAGGGTAAAGCCAACTTCCTCGTCCCGCATCAGGGGGCCGTAATAGGCGGCAATACCGGCGGTTTCATCCTGGAAATAGATCGGCCCGGAGAGTTCGTCGGCCACGGTGACCCATCCGGCAACGGTAACTACGGTTCCAAGTGGCAGATCCCGTGCATCGGCAATGGGTATGGGCTGGTCGGAAGGAAGTCCGCGTCCCGTCAGCGACAGGGTGAAGGTTTCCCGATCCGGGTCATTGGTTTCAACGGAAAACCCGCCCTCGTACACCCCGAGCGTTTCAGGAGCAAAGGTCAGCGTCAGCGCTGCAGACTCGCCGTTGGCAAGCGCACCGCTCGTTTCTCCTTCGAGGCTGAATACCATGCTGCCGGTGACCGTTGCATCGGAATAGAACAGGGTGTCCAGTCCGGTATTGGTGAGCGTCAGGTTCTTGATGGCCTCCGACCCGGTCAGGACCGATCCGAATTCCAGGGTGCTTCCCTGTTCACTGATTGTACCGTCAACCTCTGTCCGCAGCCGCGGGTCCTCGGAAATTTCTTCAAATGCCGTCACTTCGAAATTGTCGATGTTTACTCTGCCTCCATCGGTTTTCACGATCCTGAATCGCACTTGTTCAGAAATGTTCACCGGAACGGTGGCAAGTTCAAGTTCCGCTGGCGGACTTACGAGTTCGGGACCTAAATTCAACCAGGTGTTTCCCGCATTTGTAGAATATTGTAACTGTATTTTTCCACCACCATCCCCTGAAAAGTCTGAGTTGGCGTGATAAAAACGAACTTCACCAGCTCCATCGACATTAAACTCCATTGCTATAAAAGGATCTGAAACATTATGTCGGAGACGCACAGATCGATTGCCGAATTTCCTGTCACGTTCATCAGTGCCAATAAGAGCCTCTTGAAAAAACCAACTGCCGGAGTTCAGTTGAACAGATCCAGGCAGGTAGCTTGTCTTTGTGCCGCCTTCGAAATCCTCAAACAGTTGCCCGGATGCGGTCAGGGGCGCGAAGGTAATAAAAGAGAAGGTGATAACAGAGAAAAGAACAAGGAAGTGGAATCGGTATGGGAATTGCTTCATGACTACGTATCGGTTTTTAATGGATGGCTGTGAAAAAACGCCATGGGAAAAATGAGGGGCTGTTTCAGCGGAAAATCGGGTATTTGCGACTTTGCAACGAGGATTTCAGCTATTTTTGAGCCAATCAGGTATGTGGATCAGGGAAGGACAAAATAGAGATTACGCAGCAGAGCTGAAATTATTTTTTTCATCGCCCATGAGCGTGGAAGCGCTTTGCAAATCCGGGTTTTTTTTAGGATATTTAAAGTTATAGCAATCAAATGATCACCGATTCCTCCGCCGGCTTGGCGGATGTTGCAACAGGTTCACAACACATCCGGCGTGCTGCACCTGAATGAGTATGTTACCGATGTGTGAAATTCTGCAAAAACAGACAAGGTGATTTTTTTTTCGTTCTCAAAAGGTCTAATTTTACCCGCAATTCATTCCCTGCGAATGAGCACACCTGCTGTGATCACAGCATATGCCAATCGGCCCGTTCAAGTACTTGAAAATTCAACGAAGACAAGATCAGTATTTCCTAAATGACTTATCGTTACGCGCTACCAACCATCTCCATAGCCCTGATCCTTGCGGCATGGATGGCATCTGCCACCGTATCCCAGGCACAACATCAATTCGAGCGCAGAGCTGTCGAAGTCAGCAATCTCGGTCTCTCCATAACGAACGCGGGAACGCTTGGCCGTCCCAATGTGCGGAACCAGCCCATCGGCCTTCCCAGCATGGAGTTCCCCAGGGGAACCGGTACGGAGCACCTCTTTGAAGCCGGACTCTGGGTAGGCGCCCGTGTAGCCGGGGCAACCCTCGTCTCCACAGCTGCTATCACCGATCCCGCCGGCTATTCCACCGGAAAAGCAGGCTACGAATTCACGAATGACGGCAGGCTTATCGAAGAACGCTCCACGTTTGCCGACTCCGATGTATTCAGTCCGCGCGCCATCAGCCACCAGGATCTGATTGCACACTTCACCGACCGCAACACCGTGGTCAACAACATCCCCATATCCGGACATGACCAGCCGCTTTTTGCCGATGTCCGGATGGAAAGCTACAACTGGAATTTCGGTTTCGCCGAAGGGCTCAGCATCCTTCGCTATGACATCACCAACAACAGCGAGGATGTCTGGGAGGATGTGTACGTAGGCATGTATTCCGACATGGTCGTGCGTAACGTCAACACCACCACCGAGACCGGGTCGGACTTCTTCAACAAGGGTGGATTTGGCTATCTGGATGAAAATGGACGTGATGACGACGGGGAAAACCTGTATGCCCTGTATGCGTTCGATGTTGGTTCAAACGATGACCCCAGCTTCAATACCTATGCCGCCTCTGTCATAATGGGCTCGGAATACCGCGGAATTGAATTCCATCCCCGCTATGCAGATCTCTATCAGGACGAATTAAGTGAATCCGGCCTGGTGCCCCCGAGGGTACGGCCTGCATTCTGGCAGTTTTCGGCCGGATCCGGAATTTTTCTCCGTCCCACAGACGATGTGGACCGGTATGGAAGGATGGCAAACCCCTGGCCGCTGGAGGTAAACCGGGAACGCCTGCGCACCGACGGTATCAATGCCGATGGAAACTACATCCAGCTTCACTCCATCGGGCCCTTCCCCGAAGTGGAACCCGGTGAAACCGTAACGGTGTATATGGCCATGGTGGCCGCCCCAAAACCCGATGACTATCAGGGGCTGGAAGGCAAGCGCACGGACAATGCCGACTCCAGGGTCCATCTCGTGGAAGCGGTCGACTGGGCATTCCGGATCTTTGAAGGGCAGTACGACAGCCTGTCCCGCCAGCGTGAGCGCTATCTGGTGCCGGAACCGCCGGATGTACCCCGCATCCGCGTGGAACTGGAGGAGGGGGCCGCCATTGTCTATTGGGACCGCCGCGCCGAGGAAACAGTCGACCCCATCTCAGGTGAAAAGGATTTTGCCGGCTATCGCATCT
>RECX01000333.1 GCA_007693825.1 Balneolaceae bacterium | reverse complement strand
AGTATCCAGAGCATGCCCGCCGCCATCCACAAGTAGGGGGAGTTGGGCATCACAAGGAGGGCCAGGGAAGCCAGGATGGCCCCGACCAGAAAAAACGGGCGGCGTCTGCCCAACCGGTTCCAGGTGTTGTCGCTGAGGTAACCGACGATGGGCTGAACGATGAGCCCCGTCACCGGTGCGGCAATCCAGAGGATAGGGATTTGTGCGACATCGGCACCGAGCGTTTCAAAGATTCGGCTGACGTTGGCGTTCTGAAGGGCAAATCCGAACTGTATTCCCAAAAATCCGAAACTCATGTTCCAGATCTGCCAGAAGGGTAGACGGGGTTTTTTCATCGATTTTTTCCTGGTTCGCACATTGCTTTATGAAGCGGCAAAGCCAATGTAAGGGCTTTCATTGAGATGAACGGTCAATGTAGTAAACTCTTGTGCGAAAATAAACAGGGCAAATGATTGAAAGTACCTTTTCACATCACCGGACTTTCTCCGATGAAAGGCACCATGAACCGAAGGTCACGAAGTGCCCGGTGAAACGCGTAAGCGAACCGAAGGTCACGAAGCGCCCGGTGAAACGCGTAAGCGAACCGAAGGTCATGAAGTGCCCGGTGAAACGCGTAAGCGAACCGAAGGTCATGAAGTGCCCAGTGAAACGCGTAAGCGAACCGAAGGTCACGAAGTGCAATCGGAATGATACAAACAGAGAAGTCTCTGCAGGGGCTGTATACTGCCTTCAGGCGAAGGTTGTCCAGCTGGTATTCGTAAGGATCAGGAGGGGGTTGCTGCTGGCTGCTTTTTGAGCATTCTCAAGGCTTCGTCGACAATGCCTTCCGCATCCAGACCCAGTTCGCGATGCAGTTGTTTCTGACTTCCGTGCTCCACGACCCGATCGGCAACGCCCATGATTTTCATAACGGGACGTTTTTCCTGTTCCATGTAGTACTCGGCGACTGCGGAACCGAATCCACCATGAATGGAACCGTCCTCAATGGTGATGACATAATCGTATCTTCGGGCAACGAGATCCAGCATGTCCGTGTCCAGCGGCTTGGCGAAGCGCATGTCATAATGTCCCGCCGAAAAGCCATGATGCCGGAGTTGTTCCCGGGCTTCATCTGCATACTTGCCGATGGTTCCGTAGCTGAGAATGGCGACATTGTCGCCCTCCGCGATAACCCGTCCGGTTCCGGGGGTGATGTATTTGTATTCTTCGCTGAGTGCCATGCCGGTTGCTTCACCGCGTGGATAGCGGATGGCGAAGGCGGCGTCGTCGAAGCGCGATGCTGTGTACATCATGTTGCGCAGATCGCCCTCGTCCATGGGCGCGGCCACGACCATATTGGGCAGGCAGCGCATGTAGGCGATGTCGTACAGGCCGTGGTGAGTGGGACCGTCGGCGCCGGCGACCCCTGCCCGGTCCATGCAGAATACGACCGGGAGGTTCTGGATGGCGACATCGTGCACGATCTGGTCGTATCCACGCTGCAGGAAGGTGGAGTAGATGGCTACGAACGGCTTGATGCCCTGGGTCGCCAGTCCGGCCGCAAACGTAACGGCATGCTGTTCGGCAATTCCGACATCAAATGCCCGTTCGGGGAGCTCTTCCATCATTTTGAGCATACTGGTACCGCTGGGCATGGCGGCCGTGATACCCACCAGTTTGGGGTTGTTTTTGGCCAGGTCGATCAGCGTTTTCGCAAAAATATCCTGATACTTGGGGATGGGTTTCACCTCGTTTTTAACAGCGAGGGAGTTGCCGGTTAGCTTGTCGAAGGGACTTCCGGATGCGTGCCATTTCACCTGGTCGCGTTCGGCCGGGGCGAAACCCTTGCCTTTTACGGTAACGACGTGGAGCAGTTTGGGTCCGCCAACCTTTTTCAGGTCACTCAGCTGGCGGGTGAGATTTTTGACGTTGTGTCCATCCACGGGGCCATAGTATTTGAAACCTAGCGACCGGAACAGGGAGCCGGGCGTGAGTGCGCTGGTGAGGGCCGCTTCGAGCCGCGAGGCCATTTTCCGCATTTTGTCGCCTGCTCCTCGGAAGTAGCCAAGCATATCGTAGAGGTCGTCCCTTATTTTATTGAAGGTCTGGGACGTGGTGATATCGGCCAGGTATTCGTTAAGCGCACCGACGTTGGGGTCAATGGACATCCGGTTGTCGTTCAGGATAACGAGGATGTCGCTGTTCTGGACTCCTGCGTTGTTCAGGCCCTCGAATGCGAGACCGGCGGTCATGGCGCCGTCACCGATGACAGCCACTACCTGCTGGTCCTTTTTGAGGAGGTCCCGGGCGACCGACATGCCGAGTCCCGCCGAAATGGACGTACTGGAGTGTCCCACCCCGAAAGTGTCGTAAGGACTTTCCGTGCGTTTCGGAAAACCGGAAAGCCCCTCATACTTCCTGTTGGTATGGAAATTATCGCGCCGCCCCGTCAGGATTTTATGTCCGTATGCCTGATGTCCGACATCCCATACGAGCAGGTCATCAGGGGTGTTGTAGACATAGTGGAGCGCCATTGTGAGTTCGACCACACCCAGACTGGCACCGAAATGGCCACCGTGTATGGATACGATGTCGATGATGTAGTCCCGCAGTTCCTGACAAGCTTTTGGAAGCTCGTCAGGGGAGAGTTTTTTCAGATCCTCGGGGCTGTTGATTGCGGCCAAAAGCGGGCCAGGTACCGCCAGTTTTTTTTCCATTACTGTTTTTCCTTTCTGGTAACCTGCTCGATGCGAAGCTCGGCTTCTTCCAGTTTCTTTGAACACATTTTGGATAAGTTCATGCCCTCCTCATACAGGGCGATTGCTTTGTCGAGAGGAACCTCATCGGATTCAAGCTCTTTCAGCACCTCTGACAATCTTTCTAAAGCATGTTCAAATTCGAATCGTTCCTTTTCTTCTTTTTTTGTCATGGAAAATTTACCGGTTGGTGTATTGGGTTGCCATAAAATAATAAAATATGTGTTTTAAGGGTGATGTAACAGGGCCGTGCAGGTGACCGGCAAATTTGTTATCATGAATACCTGCAATAATTTCGATCTGTTCCGGATTGAAATCCGATATCTCTTTCAACAGGCAACCGACACTCTTTCGCTTGCTACACCAACACATTATCCATTTTATCCGCGACTGGAAAAAAACAGGAGCGTTGATGCCCAGTTCCAGGTATCTGGCAAGGGATGCGGTGCGCCAGGTGGTCAATGAGCTTAAAAAACGTCAAAGGGAGCCGCTGGATCTTCTGGAACTTGGTCCGGGAACCGGTACTTTCACAGAGCATATCTTTCCCAATCTCAGGAAAGAAGACCACTTTGATGTGGTGGAGCTTAACAGCTATTTCTACAACATTCTCCATCGCAAGTTCCGGTTTAACGGGGATGTTCGTCTCCATCATGATGATTTTCTGAAGTTCCGGCCGCAACGCACGTATGATTTTGTCATTTCAAGTCTGCCATATGAGCAGATGCCGCGTTCGGTGACGCTGAAAATGTGGAAGCACAAGCTTTCACTATGTAAAGCTGGCTCGCATATCATCTACTACAAGTATGTGAACTTCAATCATTTCCGGAACCGGTTCGAAAAGCAGCTGGTGCGCCAGTGTTGTTCGGATGAGAAGATTGTCTTTTTGAACATGCCGCCGGCACGGCTTTTCACACTGAGGATTGATGATCCGAAGGAGTGCATGCTGGTTTTTGACCAGGAAAAGAAGGTCACAAACGGAATTCGGCACGTCAACGGATTCTGACAGCGATCGATAATTTGAGAGTGCCGGATAATTTGAGAGTGCCGGATAATTTGAGAGTGCCGGATAATTTGAGAGTGCCGGATAATTTGAGAGTGCCGGATAATTTGAGAGTGCCGGATAATTTGAGAGTGCCGGATAATTTGAAGGCGCTTGATGAGCGTGCCTTCAGAAATCAGCGAAGATCTCGTCCGAATTATTCCTGATCCACTGTTTTGCTTCCCGGGCCGCGGGGTAATACTGCCGGACAGTATCCCAAAAAGCCCTGCTGTGGTTGAAGTGGCGCAGATGGCAAAGCTCGTGGATGATGATATAGTCCATGATGGCCGGCGGGCATTTGACAAGCCGCCAGTTCAGCGAAATGGTGCCCCTCGACGAGCAGCTTCCCCATTTGGTCCGCTGATTCCGTATGGAAAGCCTCGAGGGAGTGAACGGCAGCCGCTCCGACCAGTAATGAAATTTTTCGGCAAGTTCTTTTTTTGCCAGGCGGCGGTAAAAATCATGGACAAGGCCGGTTTCGGGATGTGGAGTGAAGAGGCTGTTCTGAATCACCCCCGCATTTTTGGAAGGGGTCGCATCCCCGGACAGATGATCGAGCGGGTTATAGCGGTAAACGATGGCGTGCTCGAGTTCCTCGAGGATCGGTTTACGGAGTCCGGGTACGGGAAAATCGTAAACATTCACCCGCTGCCCCCGTAAAAGCAGGGTGCCTTGCGCCTGCTCTCTTTTTAGCGCAAGCTTTTGCACTTTTTCCCGTCTGCGCAGACATGCGCTGCGGATCCAGGCGCGTTTCTCCTCCGCGAATTGCAGCAGCCGGCGCTTTGAGACGCTGGCCGGACCGGAAACGATGATGGTGTCATCCTTGACGCGGATCCGCATCGTCCGTTGCCGCTTTCGCTGCACAACAGTCACCGGCGGAAGAAATCCCTCATCACTTCCGGTGGTATGAATCTGTTTGCTGGTTCCTGGATCGTTCATTGTCTGTTGCTGTCGAAGTGCTGTAAAATCAGTTCAGGCGGTGAGTCCGGAGTGCCTCGCGTGCTTTTTTTACATGTGGATGATCGATGTCGGGAGTCGCGGCCCTGCTGTAATAATAACGGGCCAGGTCCCGGCTGCCCTGGCGGATATTGAGTTCTCCCAGGTAGTAAAGGGAGAGGACCAGGTTGCTTCGCTCGGCAAACGGAGTAAGTTTTTCCGCATGGGACAGGGCCTCGAGAAAATCGTTCTTCGCCCCCTCGTAATCCGCCTGATGGTAGTATCGGATGAGTCCGCGAATGGCAAAAAGATCTTCCCGCATCGTCCGCGATTCGTGAGATTCCGGGTCCATCGGGTGATCAAGGCTCTCATGGATGGCTGTGAGCGCCTCATTGGAAAGATTAAGGCGATAGAGCGACCGGACATACAGCCGGCGGTAATAGCTGTTATCCGGGTAGCGGTGATACAGGTCGCGCAGGTATCCCAGCGCCTTGTCGGGCTCCTTCTCGAAATGAAGGTAGATATGTCCCAGGAAATAGGTGGCTTCCGGTTCCACGAAAATACTGCTGTCAGCCGCCACGGCCAGCCGCGACAAGCCTTCCTGACGATCGCCGGAGGGGAGCATCCAGCTGATGGTCCGTGCAATGGCATATTCTTCCACAAGGAACGCGGTAAAATAGCGGTACATGCCCAGGCCGAATTGCATGTCCGGCAGATCCGGATGTTCTTCCTCAATGCGGAAAAAATCGCGCAGCGCCCTGCGGCCGTGCAGAAAGCTGCGGTACCAGCGATAGCGATTGGAGTAGTAGCGTGCAATCTGGCCATTGATAACGGAACGCACAACAAGCGCATCCATGTGGTTGGGATCCGATTCCAGGATTGCCTCACAGGCATCTATAACCCTATCGGCCTCAGCAAGAAAGAGCTCGTCATATGTGGTATTTTCGAGGTCGATCAGGATGGGCCACCAGGCATCGAGCGCTTTCCAGAGCGGCCACACCGGATGTTCGGGGTAGGCCCGTCGCCATTCCGAGAGTTTTTCAAGGGAGGTTTCCAGATCCCGGTTGTACAGGTATTCGATGGCGGTACGCGCATCACGGATGAAATCGTCATCCATCATCAGGGAGGGTATTGTACTCTCATCAGCCGTCTCCGAATAGCCGGAAGCCGCCAGCAGCGGCAAAAAAAGGATGGACAGGAATATGAGCGCAGGAACCAATGCGGACAGAGACTTGAGCGCCGGCTTGAGCAGAGTCTTGAGCAGGGGCTTACCTTGAGACTTGAGCAGAGACTTGAGCGCCGGCTTGAGCAGGGGCTTACCTTGAGACTTGAGCAGGGGCTTGAGCGGCGGCATACCTTGAGGCTTGTCCGGAGGCATGACTGTCATCCGGCAGCATACCGGCCAGCAGTTTGGTGGCGTCAGCATTTCGGGTCTGATTCGCATGGCCGCAACGGATTTCAGCTTCGGCTCAGGTGATCCATGGAAAGCAGCCGGACCATCTTGCGCAGCTCGTTGATCTCGCTTTTGCGAAGGTTGCGCCAGCGCCCGACACGCAGCCCTTTTTTCTGCAGCGGGCCGTATCCAACCCGGTCAAGACTGAGCACCTCAACCCCCAGCGTCTCCATCATGCGCCGCACTATTCGGTTGCGGCCCTCGTGCATGCTCAGGGTCACCACGTTCAGGTACTGCGGATGCCGGGAAATGCGGTAGGCCCTTGCCGGGCCATCTTCCAGCGGAATGCCGGTCCGGATCTTTCCGAGCTCCTCATCGGTAAGCATGCGGTCGGTTTCCACATCGTACACTTTCCGCACCTTGTAGCTGGGATGCATCAGCCGGTTTGCCAGGTCGCCGTCATTGGTGAGCAGGATCAGCCCGGTGGTGTTGCGGTCCAGGCGTCCGACCG
>RECX01000331.1 GCA_007693825.1 Balneolaceae bacterium | reverse complement strand
CCGGCCAGGATCAGCAACCCGGGTACCCATGTATCCAGGTAGAAAAAGCCGAACCAGTCGCCCGCCGCCAGCGAAACGAGCGGAGAGAGCACGAGTCCCGATACCAGCGATATAAGCACACCGTAAAGCAGTCCGCGCACAAACCAGTTGCCAGGGATACGGGTCGATAAAAATACCACCCAGATGAGCGCCAACAGTATTCCACCCATGAAATAGGCCACATTGCCCCAGAGGATATCATACGGCTCATCCACATGGACTTCATTAAAACTACCGACAATGATATGGCCAATGTCGACAACAGGCAGGCCAAGCCCGCCCTGGATGAATGCCACCATCGACATGACAAAAGTTGCTATAAAACCGGAAATGACGGTCCGCCAGAATACAGATGAACTGATCATAGTGACTTCTCCATGGTGGTTGTGGCCGATGACCATGCTGCCTGCATGAACACCTGATTTTCACAGTTGCCGTTCCGGTATGTGGATCTTCCGGATAAGGCAGCGGCTATGTTATTGTAAGTAAAAAAGTAACAAGACCGCAATGGTACCACATTCCACTGTGGAAGTCAAGATAACCCGGTATGTCGACAGCTTCAGCTGTGCCGATATTCCGTTTTTTTAATACGCGGAGTTTTTCCCGGGCACCGGCACCGTCACCCAATCCTCAGTGTCCGTCCGGAGCATGCACCGCGCCGATCGGCAGGAAATCAGGTCCCGCAGCACTGTCCAGAAGCCGGACAAAGTGTTGCCTGGCCAGGTCGGTTCTGCCGGTAAGCCGGGCCGCAACGGCAGCTCCCATCAGCGTGTTCAGCCGGCCGGGCCAGATCTCATCTGAGGCCTCATAGGCGGCAAGAGCCTCTTCGTACCGGTCAAGATCCATGTACAGATTGCCAAGGGCTTCCCTGGGCGGCTGGAGCGCACCGGGCGTGACCGGGTGTTTTTCGACAGTGGCCTCCAGCCGGACCGCCTCGCGGGTCACATCCACGGCCTTCTCTTCCTCTCCATTGGCCAGGGCTATCCGGCCGGCAAGCACCAGCCGGTCTGCCTCAATATAGACGACCATGTTGTCATCACCTCTCTCGCTTGCAACATCACGCAGCTCTGCGAGTCGCTGCCCGGCTTCTGATGCCGCTGCCAGGTCACCGGTATGGACAGCGCCAAGCCCGCGTGCATACCACGTAAGCGCTTCGGCCCAGGGGGATGCGTCCCATGGCAAGTAGTCCGGTGTGCGCGGTTCCAGCGCCTTCGCACGTTCCCAGTCGCGACGCTCCACAGCCAGACGGGCAGGTATGGCGGCGAAATGAAACGCACTGATGAAACTTCCCTGATGGCGGTCCTTGCGCAGCACGCGGCGGTAGGCATCCTCCGCCTTTTCGTCTTCACCACGCTGAAGATAAGCATAGACCAGATAGTCGATAGCATGTATGAAGTGGTGGGATTCCGCCCCGTTCACCGGATATTCCAATGCCGCATCGGCGGACTGCAGATTCCAGTCGATCACCTGCGGCCAGTCACCCAGGCGCACATAGATATGAGACGGCATATGCAGCGCATGCGGCATCTGTGGAGCGATATGTGCGTACATTTCCACCATGTCAATCGCATTCATCGCCCTGCCATCCACGTCCGTGGCGTGTATGCTGTAGTGAATAGCCCCGGGATGCTTCGGGATTCGTTCAAAAACTCCGCGCAATACGGCCTCAGCCTCGTCGAAAAGCGGGTCGCGGTCCTCCATGAACTGGGCCCGGGTCATCAGTGACAGCCCATACAGCGACGCGATGTCAGGATCTTCGGGATAGGCCTGGTAGGCATCCGAGACACCATCAGACCAGCGCTGGATGCGTGTTCGGAAATCAGCCGACTCCGGATCCCGGAAAAATCCGGCAGTGGAACGGATCAGACGCTCCTCCCGCTCGGATTCAACCAGGTCCGCTGCGCTCTGAATCATCTCCCAGCCTCTGTGCAGATCCTCTTCAGATGGACGCGTACCCCAGAGCGGCTGGAACAAGGTGGTCGCCACACCCCAGTAGGCCATCGCGCACTCCGGATCCTGTTGGATGATCTCTTCAAAGGCATCCCGCGAGGCAACATACATCATGTGATGCATCATCCCGAGCGCCTTGTCGAAGTCAGCCCGGACCGACGCATCACAATCAACCCCGAAATCCACGTCACCTATCGGAGTATCGGGATCCACAGGCTGATCGTCATGCAAATGGTGCTGATGCTGCGCCAGGGAAACAGTACTCCATAGCAGCAATGAGCTGATGATTACGGACAGGGTTCCGGGCTTCCGGTTTTTAATCTTTTGCATAATTGGCATAATGTGACTCCTTTATGTCTTTTTTGCGGTTGCAAATACAAATTCACCGGGAATGGTGTAACCATTCCCATTGCGGAAAGGCGCAATCGAAGCCAGATACTCCTCATGCGCACCATGCCTGGTCTCTTCGTCGAATTTCTGGTACGCCAGCGCCACGGGTCCACCCTGAAAAGCCGCCATGACGGCTGTTTCTACGTCGTCATAGGTCAATTCCACATCCCTTCGCTCACATCGGATATCCTCAAAACCGGCGTGAACCATGGTCATTTCGAGTGTGTTGCCTGTCCCCTGCTGGAAGAACATGGGACACACATCCGATGCCACCCGTTTCTCCACAATGGGGAAAATATCGGCCCATCCGCATTTCTTCCGCTCGCCCCAAATGACGACCGAGGTGCGTCCACCCGGTTTCAGCACCCGGTGCATCTCCATGAAACCCTGAAGCGGGTCCGGAAAGTACATGACGCCAAGCGAACAAATGGCCGCATCTGCGATGCTGTCATCCAGCGGCAGCGCTTCAGCATCGGCCCGAATAACGCTCCGTGAAATTCCATTCGTTTTTTGCAGCCTGTCAGCCGTCGCTTTTGTCATCTCCCCGGACAGGTCCGTGGCAATGATCTCTCCACCCGGAGCCACTGCCACGGCCGCCCTCTCCGTCACCAGGCCGGTGCCGCATGCGGTCTCAAGTACGGTCTCTCCTGACTTCAAGTCAGCCATCTCAAGCATCCTGTCCTGGGCAGGTCTCAACTGCCGTTCCCATGAGTTCTCATAATATTCGGCGGCTTTATCCCAGCCGTACCGTTGAACACGTCGTTGCAGGTCCGGTTTCATGACTTTGACCACTCTTCAGTTATTATATCTGATCAGTTATTATATCTGATTGTTCCAGGGTATTGACTATGTTCACCGATCGCTTCACAGAGATCGGCCTCCGGAAATCATCCAGCACCGGACTCATCCTTTCCGTCTCTTCAATCACTTTCATGACCTCGTCCACAGGTGCCGGGCTTTTAATGCGAACCTCGTACCGCAATTCCTTGAATCCTGGCGGACGATCATCGATTCCGAGCATGCCCCGCGCATCGATATCCGATGCTACCGTGACTTCGACACTGTCAAGCGGCACACCCAGCAAGGCTGCCTGCTGGGAATAGCCAATCGCCAGGCAGCTGCCCAGCGCTCCACGTTCCAGGATACCCGGTCCGGGGCCCGCATCGTTGCCCCCCTCGCCCTTGCCAATATCCACATGAAACTTCCAGTGCTTGTGCGTCACCTCACAGGTCGTACCATCCTTGAGCCGGATAATCGTCTCAGCCGTGCTCTTGCCCATTTCAGGACGCAGCAATACGGCCTTCCGATTGCGCTCGAATGCCGTTTTCATGCGCTCCCGCTGCCTGATGACTTCCCGCTTTTTGTTTGGATCTGGCCGATCGTTTGGATCTGGCCGATCGTTTGAATCTGCTCGTTTGCTTGTAACTACTCGCTTTTTGTTTGGATCTGGCCGATCGTTCATAGCTGCTCGTTTATTCGTATCTGGTCTCATATATATCACGTTTTCAGCCGTGTACATCACATTTCATCTTTGATGCAATCTATTGATCCGCTTGCATTTAATAGATTGATTATATATTCTTCATATAGCATAAGCCGAAATCCGGAAGAAAAACTATCACGCCGGCTGTCCTTAACGACGGTCACATTCCCTCTGCCGGGAAAAGACGAACGGGGTCACCCCGATGGAAACCGAACGGATCACACAGCTGCTGCAGGCACATGCTTCTGGTGACAGAAACGCACTGAACCGCCTGGTACCGCTCGTATATGACGAAATGCAGCGACTGGCGCATAAACGGCTTCTTGCCGAGCGTCCCGGCCACACACTCTGCACCACCGAACTGGTCCACGAAGCCTACCTCAAGCTGCTCGATTTCAACCGGATCAACTGGAACAACCGCAAGCACTTCTACGCCATCGCCTCACAGATCATGCGCAACATCCTGGTGGATTACGCCGTAAAGCAACGGGCACAAAAACGGGGTGGAAAACGGAAGCGGGTCACCCTCGGAGAGTCCGACGCCGCGACGGATACCAATCTGCACGACATCCTCAGCATCCACCAGGCACTTCAAAAACTGGAAAAAGTGGATAAACGCCAGGTCCGGATCGTTGAATGCCGCTTTTTCGGCGGACTGAACATCGAAGAAACAGCCGCAACCCTGGGTGTTTCCGAACCGACCGTCTACCGCGACTGGAAAATGGCCCGGGCGTGGCTGAACCGCGAACTTTCAGAACCGGAAACAAACCATTCCCATGGAACCTGAAAAACCGCAAACATCGCAAACATACTGGAGCCGACTGAAAAAGCTTTTTTCCAGGGCACTCGAGATGGATCCGACGGACCGGGACCCCTTCCTCAGGCGTGCCTGCAGAAATGACCCTAAAATGCTTGCGGAAATCCGCTCTCTGCTGGCTGCCCACCAGGTCGACGGGCCCCTGGATCGAAACCCGGACTCCCTGCAATGCGGGATCCTGGACCGCATCATGAACCGTGACCGGACCGGCACAACCGTCGGCCCCTATCGGATCATCAGGGTACTGGGCCGGGGCGGAATGGGCAATGTCTATCTGGCCGAACGCTCCGACGGTCAATACCGGCAGCAGGTGGCACTCAAACTCATGCAAACCGGATTCACCACCGAAAACCAGATCCGGCGCTTTCTCTCGGAACGGCAGATCCTCGCCTCCCTCAACCATCCCCACATTGCCATGCTGCTTGACGGTGGCGTCACCGATGAGGGACAGCCCTGGTTTGCGATGGAGTACGTTGAAGGAACCCCCATCGACATCTGCTGCCAGGAGCGCAACCTGTCCATCCAGGACCGGCTCAGACTGTTCCTCTCCGTATGCGATGCGGTGCAATTTGCCCATCAGAACCTGGTCATCCATCGCGATCTCAAATCCTCCAATATCCTCATCACGCGGGACGGAACCGTCAAACTGCTGGACTTCGGCATCGCAAAGGCACTGGAACAGAATCCTGATACGGCTGCGAACACAACACCGGACACCCGTACCGGACTCATGCCCATGACACCGGCCTGCGCCAGTCCCGAACAAGTGCAGGGCGGCCCCATGACCACGGCCTCGGATGTCTACCAGCTGGGAGTGCTCCTGTACGAGCTGCTCACCGGAACCCTGCCTTTTGACGTATCCGGCAAATCCCCCGCTGAAATCGAACGCATTATCTGCGAAAAAGAACCGGTGCGGCCAAGCACCATCCTTTCTTTTCTGGTGGATGACAGCCGAAGCCCTAACCACGCTCCGAAGCCAGAAAGCAATGCTGCCGGTACAACATCTCCTTCTGTTTCCCCGGAACAGGAATCAGAGCAACGCTATAACAGCCGGCAACTCCGGAAGCGGCTGCGCGGCGATCTCGACAAGATCATCCTGAAGGCCATGCACAAGGAGCCCGTCCGGCGCTATGAGTCGGCTGGAAAACTGGCTTCTGACATACGCCGATTCCTTTCCGGCAAGCCGGTCTCCGCTCATCCCGACTCCAGGGTTTACCGCATGCGGAAATTCATCCGCCGGCACTACATAGGCGTGGCCGCATCCGCTGCCATTTTTCTGTTGCTGATCGCGGGCACAAGCGTGGCCCTCTGGCAGGCAAACAGGGCCAGCCAGGCCGCCCTTGCCGCACAGCATGAGGCGGAACGCGCCAGCACGGCACTTATAAAATCAGAGGAATCCCTTGCCCGCGCCGAATCACTGCACAACTTCCTGACGGACCTGTTCTGGGCGACAGACCCCAACCGTCCGCCGGACGAACTTCCGGGCACCCGCGAACTTCTGGAACTGGGCGCCCGGCAGGCTCTGGACAACCGGGCGGCACCTCCGGCAGTCCGCATGGGTATGCTCCAGACCATCGCGGAAATCTACCTGCGGCAGAGCTGGACCGATTACGCCAGACCGCTGCTTGAGGAAGCGGTGGAATTGGGCGAGTCGCATCGTACTGAGATGCCGATAGACCTGGCCAAAGCGCTCCACCTGAAAGCGGACCTGGAGCGTCAGGACGGAAACATATCGGACGCGGAATCACTCCTGCTGCAGGCCGAAGCTCTGCTGTTCACGACCGAACCGGAGCCGGAAGCAATCACCGATCTTCTGGTCTCGCACACCGATCTTCCTAAAGCACACGCCGATCTTCCGGACGCATACGCCGATCTTCCCAAAGCACACACCAATCTTCCCAAAGCACACACCAATCTGCCGGATGCACACACCAATCTTCCCAAAGCAC
>RECX01000150.1 GCA_007693825.1 Balneolaceae bacterium | reverse complement strand
GGATGCACCGGAACCGGTGCCGGAACCGGCAAAAACCGGCTGGAAAAGCAGCAGAAAGGTCAGTATGGCTGGCAAAAGGGAACGAACAGGCATCACGGTTATGACATTTCGGTTATGACATTTCAGTTTTGGCAGTTCGGTTATGGCATTCAGGAAGTTCAATGTGAAATTCATCACTGTATAACGCACAAACCGGTTCGAACGTTGTTTCCGATTTATTTTCAAATGAGCACAGGTTGCCCTATTTTGTAAGGGCTTACATTTTCCAGAGATGGAACACCTACGATACCGAAATTAATGAGAAAAACCATGTCCAGAAGAGTATCTGCCGCTTTTTTTGTCACGTTGCTCCTGCTTCCGCTGATTGCGGCCCATGCCGTACAGCCCGAGCGGGTGGAGCCGCCGTTCTGGTGGACCGGCATGCAGAGCCGGGAGGTGCAGCTGATGGTCTACGGGGAGGATATCGCCCTTGCACGTCCAACGGTAGACCATGCCCACGTCACGCTCGAACGCATCATCGCCGTTGAGAACCCGAACTACCTGTTCCTGAACCTGCTGATCGGAGATGAGGCAGAGCCGGGTGAGGTGGGCATCACGTTCCGGCGGGAAGACCGCACGTTCACCTACGAATACGAGCTGCGGGAGCGCCGCGACAACACCAACCGCCACCAGGGATTTGATCCCTCGGATGTGATCTACCTGATCATGCCCGACCGTTTCGCCAACGGGGACCCGTCCATCAGCGAGATCGAGGGCATGTACGAGGGGGTGGACCGCGACGAGCCCTTTGCACGCCACGGCGGCGACATCCAGGGCATCATCGACAATCTGGAGTACATCTACGACCTGGGCATGACCGCACTCTGGCTCAACCCCATCCTCGAAAACGACATGCCGTACGACTACAGCCAGCATATCGGCTTCTACCACGGCTATGCCGCCACCGACAAGTACCGCGTCGACCGCCGGTTCGGAACCAACGAGAAATTCGTGGAGCTGGTGGACCGCGCGCACGACATGGGACTCAAGGTGATTATGGACATGATCCACAACCACATAGGCACGCACCACTGGTGGATGAAGGACCTGCCCGCCAGCGACTGGGTGCACGACCAGGACAAGTACGGCAACACCTCGTTCCGCACCAACACCATCATGGACCCGTACGCATCCCGCAAGGATTACGAGACCACGGTGAAGGGCTGGTTTGTGGATGAGATGCCTGACCTGGACCAGCGCAACGAGCTGCTGGCCACCTACCTCATCCAGAATACCATCTGGTGGATCGAGTATGCCGGCATCGACGGCATCCGCATGGACACGCACCCGTATCCGTACAAGGATTACATGGCCGAGTGGACGCGCGTGGTGCTCGAAGAGTATCCCGATTTCAACATCGTCGGCGAGGCATGGATGCCCAATGTGGCCACGACGGCATGGTGGCAGTACGATTTCCCGACACAGAGCGGCTACAACTCCTACCTGCCCAGCGTGACCGACTTCCCGCTGTACAACGCCATCGTATCCGGACTCAACGAGGAACCGGGATGGGATACCGGCATGTTCCGCATCTATCTGACGCTGGGACAGGATTTCCTGTACACCGATCCGTTCCTGAATGTGATTTTTGTGGACAATCACGACCTGGACCGGTTCTTTTCGAGCATCGGCGAGGACTATGACAAGTTCCGGCTGGGGATGGCGCTAATCTACACCACGCGCGGCATTCCGCAGATCTACTACGGCACCGAGATCCTGAAAACGGGCGCGGGTCTGGATGGTCTGAAGCGCAAGGACTTCCCCGGCGGCTGGCCTGAGGATCCGATCAACGCCTTTACCGAAGAAGGGCGCCGTGAGCTGGGCGAGAAGCGCGGGCGTCCGATTGCCGGGGCATTCGACTTTGTACGGAACCTGACCTGGTGGCGAAAGGACAAGCCCGTCATCCACTACGGATATCTGACCCATTTTGTGCCCGAAGAGAACACCTATGTCTACTTCCGGCATGATGACGACGAGACGGTCATGGTGATCCTGAACGGTTCGCAGGATGCGCATGTGCTGGAGCTGGAGCGATTTGAGGAGCTGCTTGGTGGTTACCGTTACGGCCGGGATGTCATTACCGGTACGCGGCACACTTTGGGTGAAACGCTGGAAGTGCCGGGGATGACCCCGATGATCCTGGAGCTGTCCGTGAGCCGTTAGGCGAGCTTAGGCGAGCGCTGTTTGGACATGTGCCGAAAGGTGCCGGTCAGGGAAATGGTGGTCTCAGCACATTCACTTCGATGTCCAGGACGGACATGCTTCCGAATATGCCGATGGCCCCGTCGATGTTATAGATGATGTTCTGGATCTCTCCGGGCGAGAGTGTGCCGGGTCCGCCGCCGGTCTGTACGGGCTGTGACCGGAAGAAGTCGTAGCTGTTGTCATCCAGCGAGAAGGTGGAGATGATGTTTTTCCCGTAGAATGCGATGCCGATCCAGGGCATGCGCAGGGTCAGTGTGCCATCCGGATTTAAGTCGAAATTTTCTTCGTTGACGATGGTGGTGCGGATGCGGACCAGTTCCTCGATATCATCATCGGCAGCATCGCGCCAGAACGGGGTCAGGTTCTCTTCCAGCGGATCCAGTGATTCGGTGGCATAGATGAAGTAGTTCTGGCGATTGTTGGTGCGGTTGCGCGTGATCCGGAATTCCAGCTGTTCCGGACTTTGGTAAAACGTTTCATCGCGGATCACTTCCCGGACGGAAAACGTATCGGGCACGCTGGTCTCGGCGGTTATGCGATGATCGTTCTGGTTCGGGAAAGAGATATCCAGACGGTATGTAAAACGCGGAAGCACAAGCTCGTCGCTGTCAGGGTGCAACGGACGGTATATTCCGCTCGCATGTCCGGCGTATTCGTAGACCCTGTCACGGATGCCATTCTCATCGTATCTGTAGACGAACACTTCGGCACCGGTCACGGCCCGCTCTTCGAACTGGTATGTTTCGTTGAACGGGGCGGTTGTGGACAGTCGGATTTTGGGCATCGGACGTTGCGCAACCAGATAACTTTCAACGACGTACTGCTCGGCGTAATCATCCTGGCCGTACAGGTCGCATCCGGCGAGCATGATTGCGGCCATGATTGCCATCACAAAAAGGTGCGGGGTTCGCAGGGCTGGTTTCATCTTGCAGACATTGTTTTGTTAAAAGGTCACGGTATAGCTCACGGCCGGGATGATGGGCAGCATGCGCACCTGCTCCCGTTTGACCGGGTTCTCATCGAAATCATAGATGTAGAACCAGACATTGCGGCGTGAGTAGAGGTTGATGATCTGGAACTGCCATTCAGCGTCGGTGAGGCGGAAGAAGGTGCTTTTCCGGGTAAAGCCGATATCGAGCCGGTGGTAGGCCGGGAGGCGCGATGCGTTGACGCGCCCGACAGTGATGACATCAATTGCGGAGCCATCGAAGGGATTGGTGACCATTTCCGTCCGTCCGAGCGGTTTGGTGAACGCCTGGCCGGTGGCGTAGTTGAACACACCGGAGACGGTCCAGCGCCGGCTCAGGCGATAGTTTGCCACCAGGTTGACATCGTGGATGCGGTCGTACTTGGGCGGATAGAAACGGTTTTCGTTGAATCCGTCAAATTTGCGGCGCGTGAGGCCCCAGGTGTAGCCGATGAAGCCGTAAAGCCGTCCGCGCGTCTTTTCGAGGAATGCTTCAAAACCGGCGGCATAACCCTCGCCGAAACGGAACAGATCGGGGTAGGCGAGGCCGGCCGCATCCCCCAGAAAGGGGTCGAACTCGAACAGGTCGCGCATGGTGCGGTAGTAGAGCTCGAACTCGAAATTGTATCCGGGCACGCTGGTGTTTTTCACGCCGAGCACAAACTGGTCGCCGTAGGCGGGGGGGACGCCCTCGTCGGTGAACAGCCAGATGTCGAAGGCGGATATGGCTTCGTTGGTGAGCAGGGTGAGGAACTGGTGGAAACGTCCCGCGGCGGCCTGCAGGCGGGTGGATTCGGTGAGCCGGTAGTCGACGCTGAACCGGGGATCCAGCCGCAGGTAATCACCGTTGGCGTAGTAGTTGAGGCGGAGGCCGGCATTGATCTTCCAGCGGTTGCCCGGACGCCAGATGTTCTGCACGTAGGTGGCCGCGTAGTCGGAGACGATCTCCTCGCTCATGGTCTGGCCGCCGTCGAAATAGTCTTCCAGCCGGAAGATTTTACGTCCGCCCCAGAAGCCGGCAAGCAGTTCGTAATTTTGCGAGGGCAGCCATTCGATGTCGGCTTTCAGTGAGAGGTCGTAGATGCGGTTGCGGCGTTCGAACTCGGTGCCGCCGAACTCGAAGACCGGATCGTTGAAGTACTCCGACCCGGTGAGCGTGACGTTGGTGAACGTGCGGCGGGAGAGCAGGTGGGTCCAGTCGATGCTGAGGGTGCGGTTGCCGTAGAACAGGTTGAACTGGCTGTCGTCGCCGAAGGGGAAGCGCACATCGTCGGTGCCGGTGTAGGCGGCGATGCTGAGGCGGTTGTTTTCCCAGCGGTCGTAGTTGACGCGGGCGTTGATGTCGTAGAAGTAAAAGGCGTCGGGCACATTGTCCACCGTGCCGCGCAGGGCGGCGAGCAGGGGTTCGAGCGTGGACCGGCGCACGGCCAGCATATAGGATCCACCCGGATAGGGACCCTCGATCATGGCGCGGGAGGAGAGCATGCCCAGGCTCAGCGTGCCGGCGGTGCGGTTGCGGTTGCCGTCCTTGTTGTACACATCCAGCACCGATCCGAGCCTGCCGCCGTATGCGGCGGGATAGGCGCCCTTGTAGAGCTGCACGTCCTTGATGGCGTCGGGGTTGAAGGTGGAGAAGAAACCGAAGAAGTGGGAGGGGTTGTAGACGGTGGTGCGGTCGAGCAGGATGAGCGTCTGGTCGGGCCCGCCGCCGCGGATGTAGAGTCCGCTCGAGAAATCGGATGCCGCCTTGACCCCGGGCAGCAGCTGGACGGCCCGGAACACGTCGGCCTGCAGCACGGATGGCACGCTTTTGATGAGTTCGGTGGATACGGATGCGCTGCCGATGTTCTGGCGTTCCTCGAGTTCGCGTTTGGAGGTGATGACCAGCTCGTCCATGGTGAACCCGGCCGGGTTGAGCTCGGCATCCAGGCGCAGGTTGTCGCCTTCGTTCAGGACGATGTCGACCCGTTTGTCGTCGTAGCCCAGGTAGGTGAAGCGGAGGGTGTAGGCGCCGGCGGGGATGTTGTTGATTACGTAATAACCCGAGTGGTTGGTGGTGCTGCCGCGGCCGGTGTCTTCCAGCAGGATGTTGGCGCCCAGCAGGGTCTCGCCCGTTTCGGCATCGCGCAGGAAACCGTTGACCGAGGCGCGTGACTGCAGCTCTTCCTTTGGCAGGGGGGCGTTTGTGCCGCCCGGACGCGTGTGGACATCTGTGCCGGCCGGACGGGTGCCTGATGCGTGGACCTCTGTTTCCATCGCAAATACGAGAAAGAGCAGTGCAAGGAGCACCGGGACAGCATGTGATTTCGCAGGGTTCATGGAGTCAATAACAACGGGCGGAGGCAGAAGGTTTGCGGGATATGCATCTGGAGACAGATGCATCGGGCAACGGACGTGTTTTACGGGAAAAGGCACACACCGGTTGCAACAATAGTCAACTTGTGAAAAACGTTTCCTTCGCTGTTGGTGTTGTCCACGGTATCTTCGTGGCGGCCCTTGCGGGAGGATACATAAATACTGCATGCATGCCACAAGTAAGCCACAAGTAAGCCACAAGTAAGCCACAAGCATGCCACAAGCATGTTATCCGCATAACGCGATTTTTTCGTACATTGCGGGTCAATCACAAGATGCAACACAGCCATGAAAATTCGCAATCTGATACTTTTATTCTGGATGACGGCCCTGGCGCTGCCGGGATTGCCGGCCGTCTGGTCACAAACGGCACAGGCCTCCGAAAAGGTCTACGTCATCCGCGTTGAAGGCCTGATCGACAACGGACTCAACATGTACATCGACCGTGGTGTGTCAGCGGCCGAAGGGGACGAGGACGCCATTGGGGTCATCCTCCACATGGATACGTTCGGCGGGCTGGTGGATGCGGCCGACAAAATCCGCAAGCGCCTGCTGGCGGCCAACCTGCCGGTGGTTACTTTCATCGATGCCAACGCGGCATCAGCCGGTGCGCTCATCTCCTTTGCTACAGACAATATTTTCATGACGCCGGGCGGCTCCATCGGGGCGGCCACGGTGGTGGATGGCGCAGGCGAGAAGGCCGACGAGAAGATCCAGAGCTACATGCGCGGACTGATGCGCTCCACGGCGGAGGCCAAGGGATACGACCCGCGCATTGCCGAGGCCATGGTCGACGAGCGCATCGAGATCGAGGGCATCATTGACGAAGGGGTACTGCTGACCCTGAGCGCCTCGGAAGCGCTGGAACTGGGTGTATCCAGCGGCACAGTCCGCTCCCTGCGCGAGGTAGCCGCGGAAATGGGCTGGGAGGATGCCGAGCTGTTCAATGTACGTGAACTGTGGCAGGAGTCGGTCATCCGGTTCTTCGCATCGCCGATCCTGCAGAGTCTGCTGCTGCTCATGATGCTGGGCGGGCTTTACTTCGAGCTGCAGTCACCGGGCGTCGGTTTCGCCGGGGGCATCGCACTGCTCGGTGCGCTGCTGTTCTTCCTGCCGCTCTATATCATGGGGCTGGCGCAGTCCTGGGAGATCCTCATCGTAATCATCGGGGTCGGGTTGATCATTGTGGAAATTTTTGTGCTGCCCGGTATCGGCATTGCGGGCATTGCCGGGGTAATCCTGCTGATCTTCGGACTCTTCGCCTCTCTGGTCGGCAATGTCGGTTTCAACTTCCCCCGTCTGGAAGACATGCGCACCGAACTCTGGACCATCACCATCACGCTGCTGCTCACCATTGCTTTTGTAGCGTCCACCCTCCGGTACGTGATGAAGACACCGCTGTTCGGACGGCTGGTGCTGACCAGATCCACCGACCGGGCATCGGGTTACACCTCCTACGACGATCGGTCCGAATTGCTGGAACAGGAGGGCGTGGCGTTGACCTCGCTGCGTCTTTCCGGCACCGTGCGTATTGGCGACCGCCGGGTGGATGCGATCTCCGACGGAGATTTTATCGACAAGGGTGACCGGGTCAAGGTGGTGGCGGTGCACTCCGGACAGGTATACGTAACACGCCTACCTGAGTATTAAGTAAACCTAGGCGCGTACCAGGCAGATGAACGGTATTATGATTACTTGTGGATGGACGGCGCCTGTCCGACCGGTGGTACTGAGCGGCATTGCATTTTTGTGATTCCGGGCATCGTTTTTCGGCGCCCGGCAACATCACCTCATAATGCGCTTTCAAGTTGCATTATAATTCGCTTCCGGTTGGAAACAACACCTGTCCTGTTTATCTTTCGATGGAAATTTTTTACCAACCAATCACAACCGATATGAATCTGTTCTTCTTACTGCAGACCGCTGTCACCCCGGATACCATCTTTCTTCTGGGCACCATTGCAGCGATCATCCTGCTGCTCTTTGTTTTCTTCTATTTTGTGCCGATCGGGCTCTGGATCACGGCGCTGTTCTCCGGTGTTCGCATCGGTATTTTCAGTGACCTGGTGGCGATGCGCCTTCGCAAGGTGCCTCCCGGGCCGATTGTAAAGGCAGCCATTACGGCGACCAAAGCCGGCTTGAAGGATGTGGAGATTGGCATGCTTGAAGCGCATTATCTTGCTGGCGGAAACGTCCAGCGTGTGGTAAATGCTCTGATTTCGGCGGACAAGGCCAACATAGCGCTCGGATTTGAGAGGGCAGCCGCAATTGATCTGGCAGGACGTGATGTATTTGAAGCGGTGCAGATCTCCGTTAACCCGAAGGTAATCAACACGCCGGTAATCACCGCGCTTGCCAAGGACGGCATCCAGGTGAAGGCAACCGCCCGCGTCACGGTGCGCGCGAACCTTGACCGCCTCGTTGGTGGCGCCACCGAAGAGACGGTGCTTGCCCGTGTCGGTGAGGGGATCGTATCCACGGTTGGTTCCTCGACCGATCACAAGGCGGTGCTCGAGAACCCGGACCAGATCACCAAGACGGTACTGGACAAGGGCCTGGACAGTGGAACGGCCTTTGACATTCTTTCGATTGATATTGCTGATGTGGATGTCGGCGAGAACATTGGTGCAAAACTGCAGACCGATCAGGCAAGTGCCGACCTCCAGGTGGCCCGTGCCCGTGCCGAAGAGCGCCGCGCGATGGCTGTGGCGGTAGAGCAGGAAAACCGTGCGAAGATCGAAGAGATGCAGGCACGCGTCGTAGAGGCCGAAGCAGAGATCCCGAAAGCCATTGCAGAAGCATTCCGCTCAGGAAGATTGGGTGTTATGGACTATTACAATATGAAAAATGTAATGTCTGACACTGATATGCGTGAATCGATCGCTAAAGGTTCAGAGTCAAAGAAGGATGTTCACGATCCGAGTCAAAAAAAGCCGGGACGCAGTAAGTAAATCCTGATAATTTCAGTAAGCCTGGCCGTGTAAAACAGCATTTTTCCGGGCAAGAAATCAGCAGCGTATTTCGTTGTATTATTGTAGTTGGCGAAGTTTGTAAGTAACTTTGCGAAAGTATCAATGAAATAATGACGATAGTACTTGCGATCGGTTCAAACCGCGCTAATGGAACTTCCGAAAGGGGGTGACTTGGCTTCGACGGGGTGAGCGTAGTCACAGGTTGCATGCCGAGTTTCCATCACGGATCTCTCGTAAAAAAATCGGTGGTACTATAAATGTAAATGCTGACAACTATCAGTATCGGATGGCCGCCTAACAGCGCTGTCCCGTCCTCTTGATCGTCCGCTTGCCGACGGTCTCTGAGGGCGCCATATAATGGTGAGCTAGTGTATCGTCTCGGTCGGTGGCGATATGCGAAACCTTATCCGGCCTGGCCTGAAGACTGCCTCGCTGTCCGGCGACCCTTCAGGTAAGATCATATAGGATAACTAAGCATGTAGAAGCTTGCTGGTTCGTCACTTCGGACCCGGGTTCAACTCCCGGCACCTCCACAATAAAAAGGCCTGTAAATAATTCTTTTGCAGGCCTTTTTTGCATATTGGTAACTGTCAGTCAGGGCTGCGGCAGGTTATGGCATGCTACCGGATCGTAAAAACCGGGACAGGTCTCCGGGCTAGAGATTTCGAATAATGAATTCCCAAGTATGACGCCAATGCAGTGCGATGTGATTATTGCCGACTACCATGATTTCCTTAGCGGTACAGTTCCGGAAATTCGTCGATAACCTCACCGGTGCTGCTGATCATTTTGAAATGGCGGTGCGTACCATGAAGTGTCATTAGAATGAAGTGCCTTTTTGGGGCTGCTTCTGCGATATACCATGCATCATGAGACTGCCGGGAACCAATCTCACGCGTTTCGGTGCCCCAGGCACCGTCGCCGATGTACACAATACCGTTGGATGCAATTCGCCCTTCCCTTATGGGATGCGTTCTTTTGTAGGCATGGTCGTGCGCCTCGAATACTACCTGTATTCTGTTTTGTTCAAAGATCGGAACCCAGTTTCGGCGGACTGTGGACTGGACCTGGTCGTTGTAATCCCTCACTGATGGATACGCAGGTACGTGGTAGGCGGGGAAAACATGAGGTACATGCGCGCGTTCTCTGAGCGTCTGTTCAAGCCAGGAATTCTGGTCTGCTACCGGGTTCACATGGTCGCTGTCGAGCAACAAAAGAGACATGTAGTCGGCGAAATCCAGCACACCATATCCAGGCAGGCCCGGAGTGGCGAAAAGGCTGAAAAAGTACGGGGCGGCGGTCTGCCGCCATTTGTCCGTGTCTTCATAGGCCAGTTCGACCGGCCTGCGATCGTCGCGAAAATAATATCCACCCAGAACTTCATGGTTGCCTATGGTTACAACCATGGGTAAAACACGGTAGTCATCGGTGATCAGGTTATTTTTGTAGGCTTCAAAGAAGCTGTACCACTGGTTTTCGGCGCGTGGTGTTTGCGGATCACGATGCCGCTGTTGCTCCGGAGGGAGTGCGTCGGCGTAAGCCAGGTCGCCCAGGATGAGCACAAAATCGAGGTCGTGTTTCATGGCCTGGCGGGATGTTTTTTCCATCCAGCGCTTACGGTGCATGGTGTCACCGCCAATAGCCGCGCGAACAGGCCGGGAAAGGTCCGCGGGCATAGTCCGGAAATTGTAGATTTTGGAGCTTTCCCCGAAACGGAACTCATAGACGCTACCGGGTTCTAGGCCGGTCAATTCCACACGGTGAATCTTGCGTTCGGAATATGGAAAATCGATGACAGTTGCTTCCAGTGGATCATTCCACGAACTCCGCAATTTTCGATACTCGAGAACGGTGCGGCCCTCGGATTCCAGTACGTGCCAGTCGATGGTCATGGTGGTGGTGGGATCTGACTGCCATGTCAGGAAAAGCGCAATCGGGTCGTAGAAGGTCTTGTTACCGGTCCGCTCCTGAGCGTAAAACAAAGAGACAGCGCCTGAAGAGAACAGGATAATGGCAGTTAACACGGTGATGCGTTTTTTTTGAAACTGCATGACGACGGTGTGTTTAGGTAAGGGTTTTTTGAAAGACTGCACAACGTGGCGTGCAATTGTGATTCCGTACGGGGAAACCTGAAATCCACACAATCAATTGTTCCACAAATCGGTGAAATGTTTGGTGCCATTACTGTCACGTGCAATCACAAAAGCGTCGAGCAGCTCACGTTTCTGGCCGAAGGCTTCGTAGCGAAGTTCCTTTTCGGAAACATGAATTGCCTGATACATCTGGATGCCTTCGTGGACCACATCAAACCAGGTGTGATTTTTGTCGGCCGGACGCATTTTGGGTCCGGCCAGGGAGATGGCATACACCGGAACGGAACCGGTTTCAAGAGAATCGGGGCCATGTCCGCGGCTGTACAAGTGATCGTGCCCCTGAAGGACCAGATCCACGCCATACCAGTCAAACAGATCTTTCCATTCGTTGCGCAGCCACTCGTTTTCCCGGTCATTTCGGGCCGTATAAACAGGGTGATGGAAGACCACAGCCGTCCAGGGTTGTTCGTTGGATGCCAGTACGTTTTCAAGCCATTCGGTTTGCGATGCCACCAGTTCGTGGGTGACCCGTAGATCCTCACGGATATAGATATGGCGGTCATCGGCCATGGATTCAAAATTTGAGTAGAGGCTTATTAGTCTCATTCCGGGATAGTCTACATAGTATGTGACGCCTTCCAGCCCCTCGGGACCATTACCGGGCAGGTTGAAAGTGGCGTGCCACTGCGGATAGAGCTTCCGGGTGTCTACGGGCTCTAGGGTCCAGCGGTTGTGGTCGCTGTTACCGGGAGCGGGGAACTGCGGGATTTGCCGGAAAAGCCAGGAACCGGCCTCGTAGAACTCACCCCATGTGTCGTCATCACCGCTGCTCAGAACCAGGTCCCCGGCATGCATGACGAAGCGGGCATCGGGAAAATGCGTGGCGATGTTGCGATAGACTCGTGGGGCATAGGACAGGATGTCATTCTGGGTGTCGCCGACATAAATGAACGAAAAAGGTTCAAATGCTTCCGGGGCGGTTCGCGCTTCGAACCATTCCGACCGGCAGCAATCCGAACCCACCCGTACAAGGTAGCGTGTGTCGGGTGTCAATTCACCGACTGTTGCCTTGAAGTAATGGTCCGTTAATCCGTGAAAGTACACCTGGTGGTGTTCTGCATTGAACCGTTCGACCAATTCTGAAAAGTCGGGTCCGGACCGGAAAGGGGCTATTTCGACGTAGGCAGTCTCCCGGTTTTGCGTGCTTCTCCATGCAAATGCCAGCGACCCGGCGGGGTTTTCCGTGAGGTTCTGCATGATGCGATCCGGCCATGGACCGGGTGGGAACTGACGATTATTTTTTTCGGCATGCTGCCCTGCGGAGAATGGAGTAATCGCTGTTATCAGTACTAATGTAATGAGGCCTGTCAGCACACAGATAAGATGAGATATTTTCATTTTTGTTCTTTTTGCCCCATGATAGAACTGCGGAATTACGTAGGTGTTAGCGCAACATTAAGAAAACGTTAACGCTGTGGAATTCTCAGACCAGATGCCCCATGAGGGCAGAACGACCCTTCCCATTATCTGTCAACCCAAAGATAACCTTACGATAATGGTATGATAATATGTGATGGGTAAGTTGCATCAACCTTGGATGTCGGGTTCCCTGCAACAGGACTGGCAGTGGCCAGACAATCCGGGTGTTAACGAAGTTGGTTGGTGGCCCGAAGCGGTAGCTCAACCTGGATACTCTACCAAAAAACAATCACATGCTCACTATGAACAAGATCCATACGAAGAAAGCAAACGGAAGAGATGTAATATCTTTATCCCTGGTATTAGCTGCAGTATGTTTCTCCTTTCTGGCATCGGGAGTTACCAATGCTTATGCGCAGGCAAAAATCTACGACCGGAGCGGCAACATACTTGAAGTTGCAGAAAATGCGCAATCCGTTGCGACCGTCGACTCTCTTGCACTGGTTAAACTGTACAACTCACTCCGGGGCGAAACCTGGCTGGTCAATGACGGTTGGTTGACCGACATGGTTGCTTTCTGGCATGGTGTTGACCGGATTGACGAGATAGAACTGCCCGACGGCTCCTCTGAGTTTCGGGTAACGCGTCTCGAGTTGTTCCCCAACGATAACAATATGACGCAGTGCGGTTATCTGATTCCGGAGATCGCTGACATGGCCTATCTGGAGCGTCTTGAAATGGGGCGCCAGTTCATCTGCGGGGAGATTCCGGAGGAGATTTTCGACCTTGAGTTTCTTGTGAGGCTGCGCTTGCGGGGCAGCTTCCTCACCGGTGAAATCCCGTGGGATGCCATCGCCAATGCCCCCAGCCTTGAGCGTCTGGAACTTGAGCAGAATGAGTTGGTTGGTCCGGTCATGACACCAGCCATTGCCGGCGCTGAAAGGTTGTCACGAATCACGCTGGATGAAAACATCCTGTTGACCGGAGCCATCCCCAACGAGATCCTTCAACTTGAAAATCTTGACCGGTTCGGAGCCGACGGCCTGATCAACATTCATGGTCCCATGCCGGATTTCTCTCAGCTTCCCAACCTGGAAGTCCTTGAGATTCAGTTCTCGAACTTCGATCCGGCTCCGTTCCCCGAGTGGGTTAGAAACATGGGCGGATCGGATGGTATCCAGCGCCTGGCGCTGCATGAGACCAATATCCAGGGTGAAATTCCGCAATGGATCACGGAGCTGACGGCTGTCGACGAACTCAAGCTCGGCGGTACGGGGATGGGGATGGCAATGGCAGACTTCCCAAATATGTCGTTCTTGCCGGCGTTGCGGCGCTTCCGTATATGGGGAGGTAACTTCACCGGAGAGCTGCCGTTCTGGTTCGGAGACATGAGCAGCCTGGAGCGTCTCTGGATTTCCCACACGGATATCGGTGGTGAACTGGATGGAGATATTTTCAACAATCTCACCGCGCTCACGCTGCTGAAACTTCGTCACAACCAGTTTACCGGCGGTTTGCCTGCGCAGATTCAGGCCATTTCCGGACTTGATTACCTCGCGCTGGAATACAATAATATGGAGATCGGGGATATTCCCGACTGGATTGGCAATAATCTGACGGGTCTCTCAAAGCTCTACCTTGCCGGCAGCGGTGTGACCGGCACCATCCCATCCTCCATGCAGAATATTGAAAGCCTGACACACATCCGGCTACAGGACAATCCCGGACTGGGAGGCGATCTGCCGTCATGGATCTGGGATCTAGATCTGAATGCGCTGGATATTTCATATACGGGTATCAATGTCGGTGAGCAGATTCCAAGCCAGCTTCAAAATTACCCGCGAATGCAGAAACTGGGGCTTGCCGGTCTGGGACTATCCGGACAGATACCATCGTGGCTGGGCGACATGCCATTCCAGAGGACGGATGGCACGCGCGACTGGCACCCGTACATCTCGCTGGCCGACAACAATTTGACTGGTCCCATTCCCATGAGCATGGGCAATCTTCAGACAATCGACTCACTTAACCTTGCCAACAACAACCTTGAGGGTGGCATCGAGATGTTCCGGACGCTGGGATCGCCCGCAGAGGGCGCCTATCTGCTGGGAGCCCTTGACGTTTCAGGGAACCAGGGACTTACCGGCGAGATTCCGGCTGACATGATGAAATTCTATCGGATGCGCGTGCTGCACTTCGACGATACCGGGCTTTGCATGCCGGCCGGATTCGATCAGTTTCTGGATCAGATTCTGGAAAATGGCGGTCGAAGTTCTCTTACAAACCGCCAGATGCCATTTGCCAGTGTAGCGGATGCTTCAAGTGCAGTTTTTTGTGCTCCTGCCTCGGCACACGATGATGGCAGCGGCCTGCCTTACGTGTTCAAGCTGCATGACAACTACCCGAACCCGTTCAATCCCTCGACCAGCATCGTCTATCAGATACCGGCTGATGATATGGTCAGGCTGACAGTGTACAACGTACTGGGGCAGCGCGTGGCCACGCTTGTCAGCGAACGGCAGACCGCGGGAAGTCACACGGTTTCCTTCGACGCCAGCCGGTTGGCGAGCGGTCAATACATCTACCGCCTGCAGGCAGGCAGCAGAGTAGAAACGCGAACCATGACCCTTGTCAAGTAACCGTTTCTCACTGTCATTGCACAGCATCATGGGAAGGGTCTGCCGGTATCGGCAGGTCTTTCCCATGTTCATTTCCCCAAGAGCTGATTCTGCGGGAAGCTGTGTGAGGACGGAAAATCAGCACTGAATTGCCAACCAGGAATGCAATGAATCCGATTATTCCAGCTCAAAACGCACGGTTTTCCGCGTGTATAAAAGTCGTTACAATGCTTGTTTGTGGCTTGGCCTTTGGGGCAGCGTCCTTGTTCGCCACGCCACTTGACACTGAGCCAGCCGACTTGCTGAATCCCGGACCCGCAGACTTGCTGAACGGGGTAGCGGAAGATTCGTTGAATGTTGAACCGGCCGATACGATGAACACGAGAACGGTCGACATGCTGAACGGCAAACCTGAATCTGATGTGGATACCGGGGATTTGTCCGACCGCAACATGCGCCTGACCCAGGATGCGATCTTCCTTTACGGTGACCGTTCCATCGATGAGGCACTTACTCGTTTTACCGGTGTACATCTTCTGCCGGATACTGGTCCGGTTGTCCGGGGACTTGGGCCCATGGCAGGCGGTTTGTACAACGTGAGTGTCAATGGGCAGAGACTGGCATCCACCGGATTTGAGACTCGTAGAGTTGATCTTGGCCGCTTGCCGGTCGACATGTTTCAGTACTTCTCACTAATGAACTCAGCCGGTGTTGAGCGTTCCGGCGATGCCATCGCCGGGTCCATCCATCTTGGCCTGAAAGAGCCGGAGACGGACCAGCTCAGGCTGAACGCCAGCTACTCGAGGGGTGTGCATTCTAGCTATACTGATATCCTGCATCCGGAAAATCAGGCAACCCTGTCGGTTAGCAGCAGGTATGGGGAAAATGTTGCTTTCACGGCCGGCATGTATGTTCTTAACATGCATCGGGCAAGCGAGCGATTGCAAATTGAACATGGCGCCTTTGATTTTGAGGGCGATTTGAGGGATGTGACCGAATCTCTGTCGCCGCAATTCGGAACCGTATCTGATCTGACAAGGGGCGCATTTTTTAACGTCAACATTGACGGCGGAGAACGGGCTGACTTTTTCGCCAGTGGATTTGCAAATATTTCGGACCAGGGTATCAGCCGGCATACCCAGCGATATCTTCCAAACGAAGACTGGGCTTCGCCTGATGAAACTGGATTGGTTGGCAACAGGGGTGTCCTGGAGTATCAACTTGACGTGGATGAATCTGCACTCACCAAGGCCATGCTGACCACCGGCGGGAATTATCATCGCGACAACTGGCAGGTCAGTTATCAGGGTGGCTGGTCATACGGCGGACGCAACGAAGAGACGATTTCCATCCCCTTTCAGGCTGCCGGCTTGAACTTCGTTTCTGAACGGGCTAATCCGGCAAGGCCCGAATTATCCATCTCAAACCGTGACATCAGCAATCAGGACCTGAGGATCCAGCCCATGCGGAATGTGATGATCCGCCAGGATGAACATGTGCTGAGTGCACGGACGGACGTTTCCTTTTTTTTCTCTCCGGGAGTGATCAGTGCAGGGGTCTCATTCAACAACACCAGCAAGAAAGGCAATTACCGTGATTCCGGGATGCGTCTGCTTGCACTGAGTTCTGCCGCCAACTTCCGGCAAATGAGCATCGACAACTTCCGGTTGATGCAAACGGATGCATACACATTCCAGACACTGGTCAGTCCGTCTGATGCCCGGAGCTTCTTCACCAACAACTATTCCCTGTTCCGTAAGGATCTGCGCAATCAGATCCTGGTGTCCGATCCTCGTAAATACGAAGCCATGGAGCAGGTTTACGGCGGATATCTGAAGACCGAAATGAACGCCGGTGCGTTTGATATTACGGTCGGTGCACGATTGGAGTATACTGACGGGAAGTATACGGGCAACCAGGTCCTTTTCAATGATATCGGCAACCACGTTGTAACGTCCGACACCACGGTTGCAAACCGGTACCTCCACATCCTGCCGGATTTACTGATTGGATATCAGGTCGGAACCGGTATTCGCGTGGTTGCCTCCTGGTCGCAGTCGCTTGCCCGGCAGGACTACCGCTACCTCACACCTTTCCGGCTGGTGCAGTTGCAAAACCAGACCCTGCAAGCCGGCAATGCAGAACTGGCACCGCTGGAAGCCGACCATTTTGACTTCAAGATCAGGTACGCAAATGACTCCGGCAGCCGGCTGCATCTTGGCGCCTTCCACAAGATCATCCGGGGTTTGATCCGGACGAATGAAGAAGAGGTTGTCTTCAATGACGATATTACCCTTGAGGGATCTTTTTTCGAGCGAACTGATGAGGCCTTGCTGGTATCCGGTTTTGAGGTTGCCTTACGGCAATACCTTGTTTTTCTGCCCGGGATCGGGCGCAATCTGGGAGTTGCCGGGGGTTACGCGTACACCGTGTCCGACTACAGCCCGGTTTTTCGCAGCGGATCCTATCCTTTTCCGGGCATGAGTCCCCATGTGCTTAATGCGGCGTTGTTCTATGACACCTCGCGGCTGTCTGCCCAGCTTTCGTTCTTCCATGCGGCTTCCTACACCAGTGTGATTGCTTCAGAAGAGCGGTTTCTGCCTTCGCTGGGTGGACTGGTGCATGCAGACAGGAACCGAAGCGGCTACTCCAACCTCAATGCGGTGGTCCGTCTCGGGCTGTCATCGGGCGTGGATATATGGGTCCAGGCGCTTGGCATACTGACGCAGGAGCAGACGGAGTACACCGGCTCCGGCAACCTGTACCCATGGCTCGTCGATGCAGGTGATGCCAGCCTGTATCATGCCGGTCTTCGCATTCGATTGTGAACCAATAAGCAGCAAAGCACATGAACAATCTTGAAGGAAATCTTGTGGATAAATATTGCGCAAATTGCATCAAATCCTGTTTGGTACCGCTTATGGGGGCGATGCTGATACTCGGGCTGTTCGCCGTCGAGTCCGCCGCCCAGACCGGCATTGTGAGTGGTGAGATACGGGATGCCGACACTGGCGAAACGCTTCCGGGTGCCACGGCATATCTGCATGAAACTCACCTTGGAACCACCAGCGATATCGACGGACGATTCATCATTCGCAGGGTGAACCCCGGCACCCATACCCTTGAAATAAGGTACATGGGGTATGTGTCCAGGCTCATAGATCTGGTAGTAGAGAGCGGTGAGAGTACCGAGATCAGGGTACGGCTCGTCCCGCAGGTGATCATTGGCGAAGATATCACTGTACAGGCCTTTCAGCGCGGACAGTCGCGCGCGCTTACCAGACAGCGGCAGTCCACCAACATTCGCACCATTATCTCAGCAGAGCAGATCGACCGGTTCGCCGACCAGACCGTGGGAGGCGCTCTTCAGCGCATCTCTGGTATGGGACACGGCGGCGAAGCCAACATCCGGGGCGTAGGTCAGGGAATGAGCCGCGTTACCGTGGACGGGCAGCGTATGGGGTCCACGGGGTCGGACCGAAGTGTCGATCTGCAAACCATATCCGCAGATATGGTCCAGGAACTCGATGTCATAAAAGTCATCACTCCGGACATGTCGGCCGATGCACTCAGCGGGGTGATCAATATCAGCACCCGCCGGCCCATTGGCGGTGAGCGTTCCATGAACGTGCGGACCGGTGCGGGTTTCTTTCCAAGGTACCTGGACGAAACCGGACCCGCCTACCGCCTTTCCTTCAGTTATGGCGACTCGCCGGCAGACACCTATTCATTCGGCCTTAATGCCAGCTATCAAAGGGAGCCGCGCGCACAGGAATCTGTAGGATACAGCTGGCGCAGCCGCAATCTGGGCTCGGAGTTCGGCATTGTGGATGTGCTGAACAACCTGGAGTCTGTCTATGAATTCGGTAATCGCGACCGGTACGGGGCAGGCGGACAGTTCACCTTCCAGCCTACTTCACGCTCCACCTACCACGTGCAGGGCATGTTCAACTACCAGGAGCGGCGGACCAATACGCACGCCATGGTTGTGGACATCGCTTTCAACGATTACACGACCCCGACGCAGACCGGTCCAACACAAAGCGAGGGTGGCGGATCCATCGGGCATCGCACCCGTTTCGACAACCGTGATGTGTACCAGTTTACTTTCCAGGCGGGTGGAAGACATTTGTTCGACAGTTTCGATGTGGAGTACAAGGCCGGCTGGGGGCACGGACGCAGCTATCTGGACCGGTACGCCATGAACTGGTCCAACGGCAGGCCGGGCATTGACTTCATCCTCGACATCGAGGACCGCTGGTATCCACAGATCGACATAGCCCCGCACAGCCCCAGAAGAGCCTATCCGAATAACGAACAGATTGCCCTGACATCTTTTCTGGACCACACAACCGGGGTCCATATCGACAATGAAGTCACCCTTTCCTTCGACGTGGACAGGCCCTATCGGTTCGGAAAGATCAGATTTGGCGGGGCGGCCCTCCTGGCTTTTCAGGATGGATATGAGCAGTACTTCGACATGGACTGGGATAGCCGGGAGGGACCCGGAGGTTTTGCCCAGATGCCGAACAGTACCTGGCGGGTGCTTGACAGGGAAGGCTTGGCCTACGAGATTCAATACCTCATGGACGCTGACCGGTTTATGCGCGCCTACAGGAACCGGTATCCCATGCTCATAAAGAATGTCAACCGCTTTGGTGAATCCGAGAGCACCTTCTACAAAAGCAATGAAAACGTTTTTGCCTGGTACGGAATGGGGCAGGCAGACCTTGGCCGTTTCCGGCTGCTGGGCGGACTGAGGATCGAACACACCGCCAGCAGCTATGAGGCCCGTGAGGCCCTTTTCTCAGACGGAGGCACATATCTGGGGTCAAGGACGGTGGACGCATCCAATGACTACACCATCCTGTTCCCCAATGCACAGGTGATTTTCCGCCTCAGCGATTTCACCAACCTGCGCCTGGCCTATTCCCGGTCTATTGGAAGGCCAACTTTCAATCAGTTGTCGCCCTACAGAGTGTTCAACTACAACTCCAGGGAGATCCGGTACGGAAATCCCGCCTTGAAACCCATGGTTTCCGATAACCTGGATGTGATGGTTGAGCACTACTTCATGAACGTCGGACAGATCAGTCTGGGCCTGTTCTACAAACAGCTCGACAATTTTGTCTTTTCAAGAAGGACCCGGATCGGCGAGGAAGGCTTCCAGGAGTTCGATGACCTGCCCAGAGGTGACGGACCGGACCGTTTTATCGGTTGGAACCGCACCACTTTTTTCAATGGTGAAGATGCTGCAGTATACGGAATCGAGGCAAGCTGGCAACAGTCACTGACATTCCTTCCCTGGATCCTGAGGAACCTGGGTATCTATCTCAACTACACCTACACATACTCTGAGGCCGATATCGGCCGGCGTAATGACGAACAGGAGTCCGTACTGGTCCGGCTCCAGGACCAGCGTCCGCATGTTGTGAACGCCGGACTCGATTACAACCAGGGGCGGTTTTCCATGCAGGTGTCCCAGCAGTGGAGCACCCCGTACGTGGCATCCTATGCCAACGAGCGCGACTGGGTGCCCACCATCCAGCTAAGGGAACGGGTCTACCCGGACATCTTCACCGATGGTGCCAGTGACCTCTCCATGACTGTCAGGTATCGCATATCCGACAATTTCAGGATCTGGGCGGATGGATCCAATCTGTTGAACCACAGGAGCGTCGATTACCGGTACAACCAGGATTTCTACCCGACGAATATGACACTCAGAGGGCGGGAAGTAACCATGGGACTTAACTACAGTTTTTGAATTTCAGCTTGATAACCGCAATGCCGTCAATCGCACAATTCGTAGCATTACTTAAAAAATCGGGCATAATATCCTCCATTCTGCTGTTTCTCGCAGCCGCAACGTTTTTTTTATCCTGCCAGCCGTCAGCGGTTCAGGCACGGCAATTGGAAACAGACGATAAAGCCGGTTTTTTTGCCGACCGGACAGTGCCGGATATGCTGGTCCGGTTTCCAGGGGTATATCGCAATCTTGACGGGAGCCTGAATATTCGTGGGACGGGAGGACGTTTCGACCTGTTCCTGAACGGTCACCCGACGGCATACAGCAGTCTGGGCGGGAGGTCCTACTTCCTGGACGCCTTCTCTGCTGATGCGGTTCAATCAGTGGCGTTCGGGTCTGCAACCGGGCAGGCGGCCCACTCCGGCAGAGCAGATGTACTGAATCTGGCGGCACATCCTGCCGGTCGCACCTCCGGCCAACAAATCTCGGGTGTGGCGGGACTGGGAGCCCTGCCTCAGTACTCCCGGTATGGCGGGCCGGTCGGCAGGGTGGCTGTGCAACACCTCCAGCCTCTCTCCGATAAGGCGGATGCGGGGGCCAGGCTCACATGGCAGACCGACCACACGGGCATGGAGGAGCTGTCGCTGGATTTTGATGCGGCGGAGTTCGACGGCGCCACCCGGGATGTCCTGAGGTCGGTGACACCGTCATACCTCAATGAATTATCACGGCGAATGAGCGGCAGTGTCTGGTTTGTCTGGACTCCAGCGGATCATACCGAGCTGACGGCATCCCTGAACCATTTCCAGACCGACATGCGCACCGACCGCCACGCACAGTCTCACGACACAAAAGGCGACTGGCTGCGTCCTGATACCACCGGCCTTGCGGGTGGACAGGGTGCAGTGCGCTATGAGGCTAATACAGCAGACAGGACGCTTACCCAGACGGATCTGCAATTCTCGGGAATCTCGCGTTTTGACAACTGGGATCTCCGGTACCGGCTGAACTGGTCACAGGCCGACTCACGCAGGGACCTTCTGCGTATTCCTTTCAGCAGGGAGGGAACCGACTTCTCCATCGATATGAGCGACCGCCTGCGACCTGTGATGCACATCACCGGTGTGCCGGTCCTGGACAACAGCACCATCGATTATCGCACCATGCGCATGGGTGCCATGGAGCAAACCCTGCAGGAGCACAAGAACGGCCTTGTATCGGCTGCCATCGGTGTGCAATACCGTCCCCTTGGTTTGTCGGCCGGTGCAGATATCCGCAGTAACCATCACGACGCCTGGTTTGAACAGTCCGGGTACAACTTTTTTCAGGTTCTGAACCTCTACCGATTTTTCATGATACCGCAGGGATCCATGGAGGTATTCGGCAAACCAGGCTACCTTATACCCTGGATGGTTGACACCGGTGATGCACGCAATTTCCTGGAGGGAAACCTTCCCCGGTTCTCGCGGAATGAAGAAGATGTTGTCAGAAATTCCGCGACAGAGAACTTCTCGGTGGAAGAGGGACGTGTTGGCGCATACACCACCTACAGCGGTGGAACGGGTTCGGTGGATCTTGAGGCTGGTCTGCGGGTCGAGTATATCCGCGGGCGTTACGAAGGCACCGTTCTGCTAACCGGCGGCAACGGCAGCCCCGAACCGCCCGAACGAAGCCGTGCAACGACAGACCGCACCGATTTTCTGCCTTTTGCACGTATCAAATGGGGTGTCACACCATCGGCATCACTTGCACTGCAGTACATGTCAGGGGTTAACAATGCGGATTTTTCCCAGCTCGTTCCTTTCAGCCTTACTGACAGTCAGCTTCTGGTAAGAAGAAAGGGGAACCCAGACCTCAATCCGGAATACATTAATAATGTGGATTTGACCTGGCGCTATGAAAGCGAAGCAAATACGGGGCTGTCGATTACCGTTTTTTACCGCCACCTGTCTAATGCCATTCTGAAAACGAGCAGGATTCTTTCAGGCGGTGAGCAGGACGGGTTCCTTGAATTCGGATACGAGAACTCGGGAAATGACGCACATACGGGTGGATTTGAGCTCCAGATGGAACACCGGCTGGTGTCCCTGCCCGGTCCCTTGTCCGGGTTCACAATCCTGGGTAACTACACCTTCACTGAATCCCGGACCGAGGTGGATTTCCGCCCCGAAGAGACATTCAGGCTGCCCGGGCAAAGCAGGCACCATCTGAATGCGGCGCTGCGGTTTGAGGCCGGCCGCCTGGCCAGCCAGGCATCCTACCGCTACACTTCCGGTGCCCTCCGGACCATTACAACGGAAGCCATCCCGGCCCCCTCGGCATCATCCGGCCAGCTCGTGTACCCGGACCTTGTCGAACCCGATACGCATCTGCTCACCGGTTCACTGCGTTTCCGGCTGTCCGATAATTTCACCTTCTGGACGGATGCGGCATTTGATCCGGTCCGAACCCGCTCACTGTACTACCATTCCCCTGATATCTACCCGACGCTCATCCAGAGACGGCAGGGCCTTGCCTTCAGGTCGGGCATCCTCTTTCAATTCTGATCCACAAACAGTTTCTGAAAACATTCAATAAGCGAAACATGTCAAACATTTCCATGGTCTCTGTTATCCTGGCTGTCATACTGGCGCTCATGATTTTCGGATGTGAGGAGCCGGAACCGTCCATTCCTTCCATTCCTTCAGGTTCCATCATTGCCTGGGGATTGGATGATCACGGGCAGGTCTCCAATACCCCCGAAGGCGACGATTTCATCGCTGTTTCGGCAAACCAAAAGCACAGCTTGGCACTCCGCAGGGATGGCAGTATTGCCGCATGGGGCTACGACAGCCGCGGCCAGGTGTCGGATACTCCTGCCGGCAGGGGATTTGTGGCCATTTCGGCTGGATACGGCCACAACCTGGCCCTTCACCGGGACGGTTCCATTGTTGCCTGGGGGCTTGATATGAGCGATATGGTGAGTAACAGTCCGGCCGGCAATGATTTTATTGCCGTGGCCGCCGGTTTCAACACCAGCATGGCACTTCGAGGCAATGGGTCCGTTTTTATCTGGGGCGGTCCGTACGGAGCCGGTATGGAGCTGGAGGATGCGGACCAGATTCTCTATCAGAACAACTTTAGGGACATTGCGATAAACGGACCGCTGCACATGGGCCTGACGGATCTTGGACAAGTTGTTACATGGGGTGACGACCAGATGGGTTCGGTGTATGACAACCCGCTGGAGGGGACCTTCATTGGCATGGCGGCCGGCCCGCGCCACGGCGTGGCTATTGCCGCCGACAGTTCCATTGTTGCATGGGGCTGGGATATGCGCAATGAAGTCAGTTCAAAGCCGGTGGGTACGGGATTTGTCTCTGTATCGGTCGGCTACTCACACAGCCTTGCCTTGCACAAGGACGGCACCCTGACGGCTTGGGGATGGAGCCGGGGCGGGCACGGTCAGTTGGAAGATACACCTGACGATTCCGGTTATTTCTTCATTGATGCCGGTACGTACCATAATATTGCACTCAGGAGGCCGGACAGGGGGCAGCATGGAGAATAATGATCCAAAACGGGCGATATGCAACGGGTTTTCTTGCTGGATAATCATACTCTCTGCCGCCTTGGTTTTCTCCTGTGCGGAAAGCAATGAGGACTGGCCCAACTTCGGGTACGATGGGCAGAACACCGCGTATGTGCCGGGAGGGACCGGCATCACCGAACCCATTTTCAAATGGCAGTTCCAGGCGGACGGTGCTTTCAAAACAAGCCCGATTGTCTCAAATGGCGTGGTATATGCCGGAAACGAAGACACTTTTTTTTACGCCATTGATGAAGCCAAAGGGAAGGTGATCTGGCGATACAAGACCGAAAGGGCAATAGGATCCACGGCCGCATTGTCGGGTGATCGTGTTTTTTTCGGCGGCAGCGATAACATTTTGCATGCGCTTGACCGTGCTACAGGTGCACCCCAGTGGCAGCGACAAACATCCGGTACCATTACCGCCGGGCCGGTGATTTCAGAAGATGTCGTGCTTTTTGGAAGCTGGGATTACAGTATTTATGCCATTAACAAGAACAATGGAGACCATATATGGTCACTTCGGACCAACGGCCCCGTCACGGCAACACCGGCGCTGTACGGTAATGTGGCTATATTCGGCAGTTGGGACGGAAACGTTTACGCTCTGAAAAAAACAACAGGTGAGTTGGTCTGGCAGTTTTCCACCGATGGCGGGGTAGCTTCCGCTCCGGCTGTCATGGACGGTGTGGTCTACGTGGGAAGCCGGGATCATCACCTCTACGCACTGGATGCAGATGAGGGTACGCTGATCTGGAAAGCCGAAGGGGATGCCTGGTTTGACGCGAGTCCGGCTGTGACAAGCAATCTGGTAATAGCCGCCAACTACGACCATCGCGTTTATGGCATTTACCGGAACTCGGGCGAGGTTGCCTGGACTTTCACGGGTGAGGGCCCCATCCTTTCGAGTCCGGTTGTGGCCGGTGATGTTGTCTATGTCGGCAGCTGGCGCAGGGTACTGCATGCGCTGTCATTGAGTGACGGAGCGGAACTGTGGCGGTTGCCGGTCAGGGGAAACGTGGATGGGAGTCCGGCCATATCCAACAGAACCATTTACATTGGCAGCCATGACGGTTTGCTGCACGCCATTGGGAACCGGTAAAAAAAGAGTGGATCCGGCCGTCAGTAATGGTTACATGATGATGATCCGGGGTGGCGATTGTCCGCGGGCGAAGGTCTGGTCTTTATGAATGAAGACTGAGTAAGGATAGGAGCCGCTTGAGGCTTCATTCGTTATTGCCAGCACCAAAGGCCTTCCATCCCTGACGGTCCTGGTGCTATGTCCCACCACTTTTTCATCCGAGAATTGAAACGAAGCATCGGAGCCCTCTACAATCCATCTGATCCTGTCACCTCTTCGTACAATGACATTGCTTCTGCTTTCGTCCTCAGCCAGAACAACACGCCACTCATCATCAATCAGCTTGATTAAAACGCTGTGCTCGGTCCGTGCCTGTTCCGGCTGCTCTGCCGGCTGCTGATTCAGTGAATCATTGCCCAAGCCACCTGCAAGCAGCAGTGCAGCAGGTACTATCAAACTGATAAAGACGGATTTTATGGTCATGGTATCCTCATTGGATTAAGTTTTAAGATTGAAACATGTATTCTGTTGGTCAGCTGTCATTTTTCCGCAGCACGTGTCCGCGCAAAATGGCCTGGAGGTTTGACATCAGCAGTGCTGCCGACATGCCTTTGCCGCTGATATCCGCAAGGCAGATCAACCATTTGCTATCGTACATCCGGATGTAATCGTAATAGTCACCGCCGACAGATTGAGCCGTCAGATTTTTTCTATCAATGGCATAACCACCAATTACCGGCGGTGAAGATGGCAGCATCTTTTTCTGTATGCCGGAGGCCATTTCCATCTCCCGCAGTGACTCCTGGTACGCCTGCTCCTCCTGGTACAGGCGGGCGTTTTCAACCACCTGGGCAGACTGGGAGTCGATGATGATTATCAATTTCCATATGCCTTGATGGCCGAATCAAGGTCGGGATGTGTGTCGAAAACGGTATTGAGATGTGAAACCATCAGCAGGCTGGTGATGCGCTTGTCGGCATTGCAAAGCTTGATATCGCCGCCATTGGCTCTCATTGTTTTAAATCCGCCGATCAAAATACCAATACCTGAGGAGTTCATGAAATGAACCTTTGCCAGGTCAAAGATGACGTTTTTCTTGCCTTCGTCAATCAGTTTTTGCAGATCGTTTCTGAAGATCTCGGCATCCGGTCCGCCCAGGATCTTGCCTTTCGGCGCAATGATAACACAGTTGTATTTTTCAGATATCGTGTATTTCATGGCAGGTCGCTTTGGTTTTTATTTATACTACGTTTATAGATAAGCATTATATAATCAAAATTTCTATCATATGCAGTAGCAGATTATCAAAAAGAAGATATGACGGGACGATTTGGGCGTTATGCAGCCGTAATCATTCCCATTTGTATATATTCCCATTTGTATATATTTAACTGCACAGGGGAAGAGGAGCGAGGCTGCCCCGACACCATCATTGAAAAACTGGATGACGCCGTGGGTCAGGTGGAGGAAATGTCGTCGTCGGACCAGTCCAAGATCGGCTTGCACATTTACCCGGCATCCGCTTGCAGCTGGCCGCCCCTGACCGTAGCGCCAATCACAAGTGCCGAGGCAATCACCACGACATTTTTTACAATGTACTGGCCTTCTATGGTCAACACCAGCGGAATGGATTCAAACACCACATCCGGCATGAGCACAACGGGCGAGAAAGTCCCCACCATCTGCACATACAGAAGCAGTATGGTGACCCGCATGAACCGGAAGAAGAACATGCCGATGCCGATGAGGCACTCCCATGCGGCCAGAATGGGCAGCCCTGTTTGTGCGGATACGAGTCCGAAACTCAGGATTTCAATGGATGAGCCGGCCAGTTCCTCTGCGGGACTGGCACCGGGGAAAAACTTGAGCGCCCCGAACCAGATGAAGATGAGGCCGATGCTCACCCGAAGCAGTAAAATGCCGTTGCGCGCCATCCATTTCGTAATCCACTGATCTGCTGATTCGTAATATCTGAAAGGGTTGTAGTTCATGCGTTCTGTTGATTGTTGTGATCGGCTTTTCAATCAGTTAGTGGTAAAGAGAGCAGATAAAAACAGTTAATTGATCGCCCTGGTTCCCTTATGCCGGCACCCATGCCGCGGGTCGCCCCGGTGATGATGAATGTCCTTTCTGTGAGTTTTTTCATCTGTTTATTTTTTTTATAGCACTTCGTGACCTTCGGTTCATCGGGATTGCTGATTTTTCTGCTGTTTTACAGGAGGGAAAGCAGGGTTTTT
>RECX01000229.1 GCA_007693825.1 Balneolaceae bacterium | reverse complement strand
CATCGGACGGACAGTGGGATTTCTCCCTCTCTTTCGACTCCCGGCTCAAGGTGGAACTGTTCGGTGGATGGGAATCACCGTGGATGGAAAACACGAACATATCCAACAACGGAATCGCCTTCGAGCAGTTCGAATTTGTGCGGAACTCGCCGACACTGCCCGATTTTGACATCTCGGACCTGGTCGTGAACCTGCAGCGTTTTGCCATTGAAGAATTCACCTTCCCGGCATTTGACTGGGAGGGAAGCGGGCCCGGACCGTGGGAAGTATCGTTCGACGGGGATGTCCAGCTTCCACCCGGAGCGGGTTTCCCGTCCTGCCTGGCCGGGATCGGATTGAAATTTGAGAACGGCACTGTGGCCGACGACCGCGCGGTCATGCCGTTTGCACTGGATCTTACGGAGCCGTGCCGCTGGGAATTCGGCGCCGGATATGCGGTTTCAGTGTCCGGGCTCTCCGGAATGGCCGGAGCAGAGTGGGAGCCGCTGGGCGACGGCCAGCAGATCCGTCCGTTCGCAGACCTCAACCTGCAGGGCGGCTTTTCCGCCGGCTATCCGTTTAACTGCGGGGAAGCTGGAAGTGAAAGCCAGCAGCAGGTGGAAGTGAATTTCTCCGGCGGACTCCAGGCTGACCTCCAGAATATACATCCCGACTGCCCCATGCAGATCGGGCCGTTCCAGGGACAGGTGAACGAATCCTCCCTGTCGCTTTCCTGGTCGCAGGCGGACGGACAGCAGGGCGAGCTGGGCGGTGACATCACCCTCCAGTTCTCCGACAACGTCCAGGCCGATGGCAGCTTCCTTTTTGATATCATCGGGGGCCGGTTTGTCGACGGCGACATTACCATCGACGGGCCGTTTGACTGGACGATACCGTCCGATGAAGAAGGCGTGCTCACATTCCGCATCAGCCAGGCGTCTATCAGCGCCGACGGGCTGTTTATCGATGGGCGGCAGTCGCTTCGCCTCGGCGACGATCCCATCGGGGTGACGTTCGACGAACTGCTGCTGGACCTGCACGACTTGTCCATCCGGAGCGGACAGATCATCTTTGACGAGGCCTTTGCCCTGGAGGCGGGCATCGACACCGACCGCCGGCTCCAGTTTGCCGCGCTTCCGCCGGACAGCAACACAACGCTCGACCCGGGCCTGTACATGGAACTGGGCAGTACGGTCATCATCGATTCCACCGGCATCGGCACCACCGGACAGGGGAAAGCCGCGCTCTACTACGGCGACAAATCCTTTGACAGCCAGGTTACCGTGGAATACACCGACGATTTCCGCATGTCGCTGTATCCCTTCGGGGTAGCCGGCGGCCGGGCCGACATCTACTGGAACGATGCCAAGGTTGCCTATATCGACCGGAACGGACTCAACCCTGTATTCGCCTTTTTCGCCGATCTGCTCATCCCCGACATCCTCCCGCTTCCGTCGGAATCCGTGGCCTACCTGCGCCTGCGTGACGACGAGGGCAATCTGCTGGTGGAAGGCACCGAGACGCCGGACGGCGACTACGCCCTGAGCACTCTGCCCGGAGCGTCGCTCACGCTCGTAGTCCCGGCCTGGGATCCGGCCAATCCGCCCGAAGTGGCCGGCGCGCAGCTGCACAATGTGGTGCTGTCGGGTGACCCGTCAACACCCGTTATTGTCGGTGGCGGCGTGACCGTCGACATCAGCGCCGACGATGCACTCTATGACCTGACCGAACGCCACATCCCGCTGCGGCTGACGCGTATCCACTATGGTGAAACCGTGCCGGACGAGCAGATGATGACCATGTCCGCGCTCTATCTGGAAGGCAACCTGCACCTGTTCGACAACGAGCTTGATGAAACCGGCTCGGTCGGGTTCCTTCTGGGGGATGGCGGACTGGTGCTCGCAAACCTCGACCTCAGTGAAATGGACCAGCCGGTGCCCATGGTGCCCGGCAGCAACCGCGTGGTTTACACCCTGAACGAGCTGCAGGGTTCGTTCGAGGGCAGGCTGGACGGATCGGTCCCGGCGTCGTTCGGGTTTGATATCGGCGGGTTCTTCGAGATCAACGATGACCAGCAAACCGTCGCCTCCACCGCGCTGGATGTGCACCTGACGCAATCCACCTTTGAAGTCACGGCTTACGACGGCGAAATGGCCGACCTGCCGCATTTCGATCTGGGCTTTTTCGGCCTGGAGGTCACGGAAATCGTTTCCTTCCCGCACCTTTCCTGGTCCAGCGAGGATGGGTTTTCTTTTGAAGTGGCCGTGGATCTGTGGATGCATTTCAATCTGTCGGAAGGCTCTTCATTCGGTTTCCCGCTTGCCGGAGTAGAGATCCGCGACAGCGGCATCGTCATCCCGGAGCAGGACGTGAGCATCAGCTCGGCGCCCGGACTTTCGCTGCCGTCGTTCGATCTGCTCGGCATGCAGTTCAAGCCGCTGGCGCTGCGGACCATGACGGCGCTGGAAGCGGACTGGTACCTGAATGACTGGAATTTCGATTTGGATCCGCGCATCGATTTCGAGCTCCATCTGCCTGGTTTTGCAGACACCGACCTGCATCCCGTCGACGGCCTGACCTTCACCGATGTCGGTTTTGAGGACGGGCATCTGGTCGGGACGGTCCAGACGCACATCCCTCTCGGCGGTGCCATGGTGCCGCTTGGACCCCCCACGCTGGATCCGCCGGTCATCCTGGTGGACAGTCTCGGCGGATCGCTGACCCGCGAGGTCACGGCCGAAGGTCCGCAACAGACGGTCTCGCTCTATGCCTACAGCCGGCTGGAAAACGTGCCGGCGTTCTCGCGACCGGATGACGACGACGATCCCTGTCCGCAACACCCGGACGTGACCCTTCAGATCATCGACGGCAGCGGATTTGCCGGCTCGGTAGAAGGCTTCGCCTCCTGCGGGGAAGTGGATCTGGGTCCGGTCGCCCTCGGTATCGAGGACGCATCCCTCCATTTCTCCTTTGCCGGCGGGGAGCAGTCGCTCCGCGCATCCGGCACCCTCGGCGCCACGCTGCCCGCACCCGGCGGTACCGAAATATCGTTGTCCGGTTCCGGGGTGATCGACCTGTTCACGGGCATGATCACCGACGGCAGCATCGCCATCACGGACGAGTTCCTGCTGGCTTATGGTCCGGCCGCAAATCCGCTCTTCGAATTCACTGTGCAGCAGGCCCTTCTGGACGCCAACGGGTTTCAGATTTCCGGGCAGGGCAGTTTTGGCAGCGACGATATTTCGGTGGATGTGACATTCAACGACCTGTTGTTTGAGCTGCCTTCGTTCACCATTGCTGACGGCTCCGCGGTGATCTCACCAGGGTTTTCATTCCAGGTGGGCACCGACCTTACATCCATCGCGGCCACATTTGGTGATGAGCCGCTGGATATGCAGAACGTATTCCGCTACACCATGGATGATGAAATCGTGATCTCGTCCGACGGCATCTCCTTCAGCGGTGCAGGCACGGCCAGCCTGCTTTACCAGGGCGAGAGTTTTGTGGATCTGGGCCTGCAGTTCCACGATGATTTTACCGTGGAGGTGCGGCAGCACCGTGTTGCGGCGACTCAGGGTCGAGCCGAGTTTTATCTCACCGATCCGACGGACGAGTACTATGAAGAAGGCGAGCCCTTCCTGATCTGGGATCCCTCGGGGCTGAGCATCGGCGGCGGGCTGCTGGCAATGCTGCCCGAACGCATCGGACTTCCAAGCGAGGATATTGCCTACATCATTCTCAAAGATGATCAGGACCAGCCGCTGATTGATTATCATGCCCGCGAAGGCGGCGGATATGAGCTTACCACCGGTGAGGATTACCTTCCCGTGGTGATTCCCGCCCTGACCATGGCTGCCGGTGAAACGCCCGGTTTCCTGGTTGGATTCACCCTGCAGACGGACAGCGAATTCAACGTTACCGGCGGCAGCCTTTCGCTGGCCGAAGGGGAGTTTGGCGACCTTGGTCCCAACCTGAACCTGCCGGTGACGCTGGCCGCGCTGGAACTGGACAACACCGACGGGTCACTCCGGCTCAAAGCCATGCTGCGGGCCGAGTTGCCTTCCGTGTTTGAAGGTCATGATGCCACGGGAACGCTGATCCTCGACCAGGCCGAGGGCCTCTCCGCCGTGATCGAGGCGGGAACCTACACCGAAAGCTGGGATCCGTCGCTCGCGGGCAATCCGCTGTACGAATATGTGTACCAGCAGGATATGGGCGGGGCGGATGATGACCAGTTTGCCGCCAACCTGTATGGAATTCGGATGGAAATCGGCCAGAATCCGGCACTGCGTTTCTCGGCAGGGATCACATCCACCATTCTATCCGCGCAGCCCGGCAGTCTCCATTCCCTGTTCTTTGCCGCTTCCTACGATGCCGGCGGATGGGACGCTTCGCTCTCCTATGACTTTCCTGTCGGCGGACTGGATCTGGGACTGGCTCGCTTTATTCCCGAAGAACACGAAGCGCTCACGCTGGACATATCCAGCGACCGGTTTGTCGCCGGTTTCAGCGGGCTGGTTACGTTCGAGGATCTGCTGGGCGATGATTTTGCCATCCATGTGGAAGAGCTGCAGCTTGGTGTCGAGGGGCTCCAGAGCTCGCCGTCGCTGGTACTCGGACTCGGACAGGCCACAGCGCAGCTGCCGGACCAGGAATTCGACCTGATGGAAGGCACTCTCGCCGGCTCGTTCTCCGGTTCGGCGCTTTCCATCAGCGGCCGCACGCTCACACTTACATCCGCCCAGGGCGGCGTCACATTCCTTCAGCAGGAATTGCAATATGAGAATTTCATGGTCTCCACGGCCGGGGATTTCGCCATCGGCAATATCGGCACCGACGGATTCGGGCTCTTCCAGGAGTATGTCGTGCTGAATGGCCTGGGTGTCGCCTATGATTCCGAAGAGGGACTGAGTATCTCGTCAAACTTCACGGTGAACCTGCCGGATCCCGTGAGCAAGTCGGCCAGCGCCAGCATCAGTTTCCGGCGCGACGCGGACAGCGGGCAGATCCGCATCGAGAGCGAAGGCCCCGATTTTGAATTTGAACAGGAGTCGTATGCCATCGGGACCCTGGCCGTGTTTTATCTGCATGACGCCGCGGTCAACATCAACATCCAGCAGCCGGCCATGTCGCGCCTGGTCGCCAACGGCGGCATCTTCTATGACGGCGAAGAGGTTATCAGTTTTGGCAAGAAAGGCAACATGGACGACAACGCAGGCATCAGTTTCCGTCCGTCCCGTTCGCCGAACCCGTTGCAGTACAACATAACGGGCAACATTGACTTTTCGCTCGAGTACAGTTTCTTTGAGCTGCATCTTGAAGCGGAAGCCGGTGCCAGCAACACCAATTCCAATGAATTTTACGTGGTTCTTGGCGGAACGGCCGGCCTCACTCTGGAGGCGATTACCGGAACGATCAGCTACAAGGGCTTCACCATTACATCCAGCGGAGTGGAAGATATCGGCGGGTTTGACCTGTCGGAGGGTGTTTCATTCACGCTCATGGGTTTCATGGAGCTGGAACTTGGACAGTTTTTATATGCGGATTACCGTGATTCGCCCTCCGGCAGCATGAGCCTTACGATGGAAACATCCGGTGGTGCCGGTGCCGATGAGGGCGATATCAGCCAGGCCACCAGCAAGCAGACCGAAACCGTAGAAGTCACCCAGTTCCTCTGTTTCGGCAGCTATCCCGGCATCCAGACCGGTGACGGGGATGGATGCGGCGCCGACAACGATGCATTGAAACTCACCCTGGGAGGGGAAGGCGGCTCGGGCGGATTCCAGATCGGCATCGAAGGCCTGCTCTTCTACGAAACAACGGATGGCGCCCAGCTCTTCTACATGGACGGCATTTCACTGGAAGTACACGAGATGTTCGCCGTCACCGGAACCATCCAGTACGAAAGCGACGACGACGGCATTCTGTTGCGACTGGCAGCGATGGGGGATTTCCAGGTTGCCGGCCAGGACGGGGTCAGCGCCATGGTCGCCGGAAAATTCGAAAACAGGGGCGGACTGAGCTTCGGTCTGTTCGCTGCTGTTGAGGTTGCGGGGGTCGACATCCCGATCGTGCCGCCTATCGTGAACCTGGCAGGATTCGGGGGCGGATTCTTCTACAACCCGGATCCCGACGACATCTACTTCGTCCATGCGGCCCTGGCCGATTTCGGGTACACGCTGTATCGGCCACAAGCCGCCACACAGCCGGACGATGACCTCAAGTTTGCCGCCATGCTCTATGCCAACCTCAACGTGGCAGGGGCCGGCGGATTCAGTATCGTCTCCGGACAGACCTACCTCGAGATCACCAACCAGGCCATCTATTTCGATGCGGCCGGAGCGGTGCTTGGGCTGGATGGTGACGGCACGCCGGCCGGACTCGATCTTAGTGCCAATATGTACTTGTCCGTTCTGTTTGGGGAAGCCGGAAGCGGCTTCGATGAATTCCTGATACAGGGCGGGTTCAGGCTGTCCATTTCCATCCCCTTCTACATGACAGGCGAGGGCACGCTTGACTTCTTTGCGGGCCGTGTGGCCGGCGATCCGGTGGTATGGGGTGTCCAGGGAGATTTCGCAATCGATATTCTTGGTCTTCTCGACGGGGATATCACGTTCCTTGCCAGTGACATAGGTTTCTATTTCGAAGGAGGGCTTGGCGTCGGGTTCAGTGTGTTCAT
>RECX01000328.1 GCA_007693825.1 Balneolaceae bacterium | reverse complement strand
TCGGGCGACTGGTCGCAGTACTTTACCAATAACGCCCCGCTGTCGAGCGCAGCCCCGCTGAGCTATACGTTCCGCAATTTGGGCGACGGCAGCATCGCCAGCGTGACGGAGACCACCGAGTACAACATCCGCTCCTGCGAGGCAAGGCAGGAAACCCCGGGTACCTTCCACTTCCTGGATGCCCAAACCCTTGGCCTGCCCATTCCCGCACCGGTGAAGGTGTTGATGGGGGATGTGAACGGTAACGGAATGCAGGACCTGATCTATAATCACTTGAGTGCCTCATCCAACCAGACCGTAGTTGCCTTTTCGAATGGCGACGGCACCTTCACCATGGGCACGCCAACTTCCCACAGCGCCACACCGCCGTACTCCTGGAGTCAATATGAGGTCAGAACCGGCGATTTCAACGATGACGGACAGGTTGATCTGGTTTGGAACCGGGTGGATGGCACGAATACCAGCTTCATCGCACTGTCAAACGGTGATGGTACATTTGAAGAGATGCCGGAAACTAAAACCGGCGGCACCGGCTGGAGTTCTTTGTACCGGTTCGAAGTAGGCAATGTAAATGGAATGAACGGTGACGATCTGATATGGAACCGGCATTTCGATATCAATCGGACCTATGTGGGCCTTTCCAACGGAGATGGGACCTTCGGAGTCGATAACATCATAGCTACCGGCGGGAATAACAACGATCACGGTTCGTCATCGGGCTGGTCCATTGATAACCACCGGTTTGCTGTAGGAGATATTAATGGAAACGGCCGGGATGATTTGATCTGGTACAGACACAAACAAACTGGTCATCATGTCTGGGTTTCACGGGCAACAGGCACTCAACCGGGAAGCATGTTCGCTCCGCTCTACAGGTTTGCCCGCGATGGCGGCAACTGGTCAAACTATGAAGAACCATTATTAGGTAACATTACAGGCAATGCCGGGGTGGATCTGGTCTGGGTGGTACCTACAAGGGCAACACCGAGAGTCCACAAAGACCTGTCAACCGGCAGCGCTCAGCTGCTCACGGCTGCAGATTTCCAGGATCTGAACAATATCGCCGAAGGCGCGGACGATTATGTTCTCCGGCTGCTGGATGTCAACGGCGATGGCCGCAAGGATTTGTTGATGAACCGGATGGGGACGGTGAACCGAAGTATCATCGGACTTGGCAGGTCGAACGGAAACTTCGATTTCACACGTGTCAGCCAGGACCATCCGGCGAATGACCAATGGGGCCAGTTTGATGTCCTGGTCGGTGATATCAACGGCGATTCGCGCGAGGATGTGGTGTACGTAAACGCCGACGCCACAAACACCGTCTATGTCGGAATAGCAAGAAGCAGTGCGCAGTAGATATGCATAGTGCACAGTAATTGTAAATAGTGCACGACTGACGGATAACGGTCGATATGCAACCGGCGCCGATATTCTATTGGTCAATACAGAAAGGTGCCTCTGGTGATGGAAATATCGCCGGAAGCACCTTTTTCTATCCAATATCCAGGGAAACCCGTTGGATCTGTCAGAACTCGATTTTATAACTGATGCCCGGTACAATCACCACGCTCTCGTCCAGCGTGACACTCCCGGTTTTATAGTTGTAGTTGTACCCCTCGGGCATCGATTGGGCAAGCAGGTTTTTTATCTGCACAGCCCATACGCTGGAATACCTTGCACGGTTGAACCGGTAGGTCATGGTGAAGTCCAGATAAAGTGATGAGTTCAGCTGGTTTTCAAATGCACGGGTTTCATCAAAGAAAACCAGCTGGCGTTCCCTGGACTTTTCCGTCAAAATCGGACTGACACGTTCTCCGCCCATAAAACTGACCCGCGTGTTCACTCCCAGGACCCGGCGGTTGTCCCGCAGGGAAAACTCCCTGCCGACGAGGGCATTGGCAGCAAAACCTTTGTTATAGCGCGTATTGCGCCAAATCCCGTCATCGGCCTTGTAACGCGAGGAGAAAACCGATCCCGTTGCCAGGAAATAGTACCCCCGGTGCAGGAACCGCTCAACGGTCAGGTCAATACCCACATTCCTGCCAATACTGTTGTTCTCGAGTGCGTCGCTGAAGGCCCAGTCCTGCTTGTAGTTGATCATTGACCAGGAGCTGTCGGCTATGCCCGGGACGTCATAGAGAAACTGGATATAGGGCTCGACTTTCAGTCGCAGGTGATTGTTCATCTGCCAGTCGTAGGCCAGCACAAAATGGTGGGCTTTGGCAAAACCGAGATCCTTGTTGGGCCTTGTTATCCTCCCGTTTTCTTCCAGCCGGACCAGGTAGATTTTCAGCTCTTCCATCTGGCTGTGCTTCCCGTATCCGAAACTGATGGCGTGGTTTTCGTGGAAATCCCAGCTCAGGGCCGCCCTCGGGTCGACGGACCAGGCATTGTTAAGGGCAAAATAACTGCTGTTCACACCGGCATTCAGCACAACGTTTTGTGCCAGCCGGTAGCGCGCCTGTGTGTAAAACTCATAGGCGTAACTGGACCCCTGTTCGTCCACGATATTCCGGAACGTGGCCGGATCACTGTCGATGGTGCTGTTGATATCCAGATTGTATTGCAGCCTTTTGAGGGTGAAACCGGTTTTGGTCGTGAGTCCCGGGCTGAACGTATGGCTGAGGTAGGACCCCAGGCTCAGTTTCCCGGAATTGTCATCCGCAACCAGGTCCGGGTGCGGAACCAGGGCATCGTCCTGCCGTTTGGTGTCCATGCTGTTCCTCATGCCCGTGGCGGCAAGGGTGGTGTTGACGTATGTGCGCCGGCCGGTCATTAACCTGTGGCTGAGGCCGACGGCCCCCATCTGGACATTCCACTCAAAGGTTACTCTGTCCCAGTCATTTTCCCACATATCCGGATTATTTTCCAGTGGCTGCCGGAACTTGTCGATGCCCCCGATCCCCCAGACGGAAAAGGTGCCCGCATTTCGGGTTGGCAGATTGAACTTGAAGGAAAGGTCCTGGTACCGGAACGCCTGATCCGTGGGGATGACATTGAAATCGGTGAGCAGGCCCAGGGTTGAATAGCGGTAGTTGAAAAGATAGGACGCATTCGAACCTGCGGCGAGCGGACCCTCCGAGGCAAAATCAAATCCCAGGGTGCCAGCCTGGAACGTGTGTTCATGTCTGCCGCTGTTTCCACTTCGGAGGTTCATGTCAAATACCCCTGCCAGGGCATTGCCATACTCGGCCGGAAAGGCACTGGTGTGAAAATCGGAATTGTCCAGCATCTGGCTGCTGAACAGGGTGACCATGCCGCCGCCGGCCACATTTCCGCCGGCCATGTGGTGAGGAGTCGGAATTTCCACCCCTTCAAGACGCCAGGAAACCCCCTTTGGACTGTTCCCCCTTACGATAATGGCATTATCCTGCACATTTCCGACAGCGACACCGGCAAATGCCGAAACAAGTCTGGCCGGATCATCAAGTCCGCCGGCATACCGCCGGGTCTCCTCCACACTGAACGAGCGGGAACTAACCGTGGCCATGGCGTTCAGGGGTTTGGATTTGAGGATTTCCGGCGTGATGATCACTTCATCCATTTCGGAAATGGATTGCCGGAGTCCGATATTCAGTACGACCTCCCTGCCCGATGTAACCAGCACTTCGGGGATGATGACCGGTTCGTAACCGATATAATTCACCTGAATGGAGTGGCGGCCAAGCGGAGCCCTTCGCAAAGTGAAGTTTCCATCGATATCCGTTGATGCACCGATCAATGGATGGGAGTCCAGGATCACAACAGAGGCACCGATGAGGGTTTCCCTCGTCTGTATATCGAACACATTGCCCTTTATGGTCTGCGTAATGGATTGCGCGGACACGCCCGGAACCAGGAAAAGCAGGAGAACTGCTGCAACGAAAGCGGAAAGAATGTGATTATTATTCATGATAGGTAATGGTTTGCGTTTGATTGATGGAATCAGTCCAGCCACTTGCTGATGTTAATCCAAAGCACAATGACCATGATCGCAATGCTGATCATGCAAAGAATTCCGAACAGGATTACCTGTGCAATTCTTCTGGTTTTGTTGGAGTGCTTCAATGGTTTGTTCATCTGATGGGTGATTACTGGAAGCCGTACTGGCTGCAGTAGCAGTGTTGACTGGTGCAAAGATGGGGATGCGGGAAATAATAATCGTCCGGACTTACAGGCCTGGACTCCATACCAGGTCCGGCCGTGCAGGTTTGGACGTTGTGCCGAAAACTCAAACAACACGTTCCGCCGATTCTGTCATAAACCGGGAGGGCGTTTTTCCGGTAACTTTCTTGAACACCTGATTAAAGGATGATTTGGAATTGAATCCGGAATCCAGCGCGATAGCCAGAATACTGTAATTGCTGTTTAACGGATCAAGGGCTCTCTTTTTGAACTCTTCTATGCGATAGGCATTCACGAAATCGAAAAAATTCTTCTCTTCGTATTGGTTGATGACCTGTGAAAGGTGGTTGGGCGAAAGTTTGAGCTCATCCGCCAGCATGCTCAGGGTCAGTTTTGGCTCAAGATAGGGCTTGCCGGTTTTCATCAGTTCCAGAAGTTCCTTGTGGATGCGGTCTGCATCTTCGGCTTTCAGCCCGGACCGGTTGTACTCACCCGCAGGCCTCGGCTCTACGATCCGGTGTTCCATGCCGGGGTGGTCAGAGAATATGTTCCGATGCCTGATGCCGGAATACCCCAGGTACAGGATGAATGCGATGAGCAGCACAAAGAAGATCAGGTCGGTGTTGAACCCGAAGTCCAGCCCAAGTCCATTATCCAGCAGGATGACCACCGTTACTATGATGAAAGTCAATCCCAGGCCCCAAATGAAGGTTCTCAGCCAGTTCAGATCGATCGACTCCCGGTAGGCAAAATTCTGTTCGGTCAGGTCCCGGTACTTTCCAAGCAGCCTGTAGGACAACGTCGTATAGCTGATTCCCGAGATGATGAATGCCACCAGCGAAAATTGAATGAAGACGGCGTAATCGTCCACCAGCCCCCGGTTCACCATCAGCTTCCGTTCTGCCGAATAGAAGAACAGGAACGGGATCATGTAGATGTAGAAGAGTGCTGCAGGTGCAAAATGCAGGTAGTTCTGCCAGTTGAAACGCTGGTCGCTGCGGATGGAGAACAGAACATAGAGGTACAAAAAGGGCCCGTGCAATAGCGGAAACGGATGGTGCAGACCGGACAAGTGGGGATATACTTCCCAATACCCCAGATAATGAAGATAATAGCTGAACAAATGCAGCCCGAAAACAAACATCCATACAGCCAGGATCTTGTCGGTAGTGGACGCCTCTTTTTTGCTCATCAGCAAAAACTGAAGAAAAAAACAGAGGAAAATTCCGATTATGAATACGGTGTTCAGCAAGAGCTTGCCAGGATTTGGATTGTCATGGAATAAACATCGGTTTTTCAAACCCTTGATCCGGGAAGATAATCCGGGAAGATAATCCAGAAAGATAATCCAGGCAGATGATCAAGGGAGGTGCCCCGGAATGAAATTAGTTGATTCAAGTTTGTTTTCCTACTGATGCCGTGGCAATGGAGAACAGGAGTGTTCAGGCGCGCCCTGGCGTGAAATGGGTGCCTGCCCGGGCTGCAGCAAATCGGCCGGGCTAAAGTCACAATCACCGCCACGCCAGGCGCCGGAAATTATTTTGTCAACTGGAGTGGCGATACCGCCTATATAGAGGACGTAAATTCGGCTGGTACAACAGTATTCATGCCAGTCGCCGATATAAATCTTACGGCTCACTTCAGGCCGGCAGTGGATGGCGATTGGCCCAGGGATACCGTTACGACAGTAGTCGAAGTTACCAACCCGGTGACCGGCCGCGTGTGGATGGACCGCAACCTCGGCGCCAGCCGCGCAGCGACCTCAAGCACTGATACCCTTGCTTACGGCGACCTGTACCAGTGGGGCCGCCCTGCCGACGGTCACCAGAAGCGCAACTCGCCAACAACCAGCACCCTGAGCAGTTCCGACCAGCCGGGCCATGGAAGCTTCATTCTTGCACCAGACAGACCATACAACTGGCGCAGCCCGCGAAACAATGATCTTTGGCAGGGTGTAAATGGAATAAACAATCCATGTCCTGCCGGATACCGCTTGCCTACCGAAACGGAATGGAGTACCGAAAGAGCTAGCTGGCACAGCAAAAACGCGACCGGAGCTTTCGACTCGCCACTGAAACTGCCCATGGCAGGCAACCGCAACGAAACAAGTGGTTCACTCCTCGTTGTCGGTTCTGCCGGCCACTATTGGTCTGGCGATGGAGCAATGAGTTTCACTAGCAACACATTCACCTACCGCCGGGCGACCGGGGCCTCTGTCCGCTGCATCAAGGATTAAGGACAATGTGACCATGTCGGGTGGTGCAAGACATTATTAGGCCTTTACCAAGAAAACCGCATACGCCGGAAATCTCTGATTTTTGGAGTACAGCGGCAATGAGCCGAATACGGAATATAATCGGCTCAAAAAAATGGAGTTTTATGAGCCGAATAAGTGTTATATTTGGCTCATGAAATGGCCATGACGCAAGCCGTCAATCAGAAGCATGATTATAATCGTCATGGACATTCTATCTGACCTATTAAATCAGAAATTATAAACAGATGATAACATACAACTGGCAACAAAGCGACTGGCCGGACTTCACCTACAGCCTGGAAGGGCTGG